>CAZNNA010000062.1:255-13445 GCA_964573825.1 uncultured Treponemataceae bacterium | reverse complement strand
CGGCCCTCGGCGAGACCTCCGATAAGCTCATCCGCCGCCATCCACATGTCTTCGGGGACGCCACGGCAGACACCCCGGACGCCGTCCTTACGCAGTGGAACGACATCAAGGAGAAGGTCGAGGGCCGTCGAAAGAAGGACTCCGTCCTCGACGGCGTCTCCAAGGCCCTTCCCCCGCTCGAGCGCGCCTATAGGCTCCAGAAGGCCGCCGCCAAGGTCGGCTTCGACTGGCCCGACCCTTCGGGCCCCTGGGATAAGCTCGAGGAGGAACTCCGGGAATCCCGCGAGGCCTGCGCCGCCATAGAGGCCAAGGCTGCCTTGGGGGGCGACGACTCCGCCGAGCGCGCGGCCCTGGAGGACGAGCTCGGCGACATACTCTTCTCCGTCGTCAACGTCGCGCGCAAGCACCGCGTCGACCCGGCCCTGGCCATGCACCGCGCGGGCGAGAAGTTCGCGCGCCGCTTCCGCGCCGTGGAGAAGGCCATGGCCGCCGCCGGCGAGACGATGGAGCCGGGCAAGCTGGAGGTAATGGATAGGTATTGGGATGAGAAGAAGGTAAAGGAACGCGCATAGGGCTCCGCGAAGGGTTTGACAGCGGGGCGATCCGGGCTAGATACTACTAGGCATGAGACCCAAAGGAAACCCGGAGGACGAGCGCCGGGCCGGGAAGAGGGAAGGCCGGCCGATCGGTTCGCCGAGCCGGCTCTCGCGGGTCCTTGGCGGGCTGCTCTATCGCTACGCCGACGCCGATACCGAGCTTCGCCTACAGGCGCGCTTCCTGGTCGCGCTCGGCGCGGTCGTGGTGGCTCTGTTCGCCGGGATCATGGCCTATAGCCTTGCCGTGCAGCTCTACCCCGACTCGGGCGTGGGGCGCGTGGCCTGGGCCGTGATAGCGGCGGAGCTCATGGGCCTGCTCGCCGCCGCGGCCGCGGTAGCCGTGATCGCGCGCGGGCGGCTGATCCTCGGCACCAACCTACTGCTCTGCACGCTCATGGCCAGCCTTTGGGCCGTCATGTTCTCGGACGGAGCGGAGGCCATCATCAGGCTCGACTCGATCGTATTCGCGGTCGCCCTCCTGTCGCTGGCCCCGCTCGCCGCGGGCGGCAGGCCCTGGCCGATCGTCGGCTATACGGGCGCTAACGTAGCGATCCTCTTCGCCTTCGCCGCTATCGAGGGACCGTCGCTCGGACTATCCCCCGGCGCCCTGACCGATTTCCTGGCCGATTCCACCGTCGCCATGATCCTCGCCGCCGCCATAGGAGCGGCCGTGCACGGTATCACCAGGGCGGCGCTCGATAGGGCGCGGGTAGACCTCGAGGCTAGGCGCGTCGCCGAGGAGGCGCTCAGGCGGCTCAACCGCGAGCTCGAGGGCACGGTAGCCGAGCGAACCTCGGCCCTATCGGAGGCTAACGCCAACCTGAGGGGACTGAACGCCGGCCTTTCGCGGGCCCTCGAGGACCTGCGCCTTGCCCAGGACACGGTCCTCACGACCGAGAAGCTCGCGGCGCTCGGGCGACTCGCGGCCGGGCTCGCCCACGAGCTCAATACCCCGCTGGCGGCCATAGCGTCCTCGAACCGGGCGACCGGGAAGCTCATGGGCGAGTCGTTCGCGGAGCTCGGCGCCGCCCTTTCCCGCCTTCCCGCCGAGGCCGTCGCGTTCATACGGAAGGCCGCGAGGACCGGCGCCGAGATCGCGGTCGATCCCGGAGAGGAGAGGCTCGCCAGGAAGGGAGCCCTCGCCGCGCTGAGGCAGGCAGGAGTCCCGAACGCCGAGCGGGCGGCGGAGGACCTGATGGAATTCGGCCTCGCGGGCGACGCCGAGGCCATGGCGCCCCTCCTCCTCAGGCCCTGCGCCGAGGAGTTCCTATCGACCCTTCGAGGCGTGGCCGGGGCTCGTCGCGCCCTCGCCGTGTCGGAAGAGGCCGTCTCCAAGGCCTCCCGGGTTGTCTCGGCCTTGCGCGCCTACGTAGGAGGCGCCAGCGAGGAGGCCCCGCGAGCCGTAGAGCTGGCGAGCGAGCTCCGGTCGGTGGCGGACCTGCACTACAACCAGACCAAGAAAGGAATAGCCGTCGAGCTCGACGCCCAGGCGGGCCTCGCGGCCTTCGCCAGGGTCGACGAGGTGGATCGCATCCTCTTCAACGTCTTCACGAACGCCGTACAGGCGGTAGGGACCTCCGGGCGCATCGTCGCGAGGGCGAGCGCCGAGGGAGGCAAGGCGATCGTGACTATCGCCGACTCGGGACCCGGCATCCCGGCGGGTATACGGGACAGGATCTTCGAGCCCTTCTTCACCACCAAGGCCCAGGGAGAGGGTACGGGCATGGGCCTGGACATAGCCAGGCGACTGGCGAGGGCCAACGGCGGGGAGATACGCTTCGAGAGCGAACCGGGCCGCACGGTGTTCCGCGTCGAGCTGCCGCTAGCCGAGCCCGCTCCCCTGGCCCCGGGCCCGCAAGGCCGGGAAGGCGCGAACGATGCGTGAGGCCATCATGATGGTGGACGACGAGGCCATCATTCTGCTTTCGCTACGCCAGGAGCTGCGCTCCGAGCTCGGGCCCGGCTACCGTTACGAGATAGCCAGGGACGCCGAGGAGGCCTTCTCGGTCATCGACGAGCTCGAGGCCGACGGCATCCAGGTAGTGCTCGTCATCTCCGACTGGCTCATGCCGGGCATGAAGGGAGACGAGTTCCTGGGCGCCGTACGCGCCCGGCATCCCGGGGTTCGCACCGTCATGGTCTCCGGGCAGACCGACGAGGGCCGAGTGGCCAGCCTGCGGGAGAACGGAATCCTGGACGCCTTCATACGCAAGCCCTGGAATACCGCCCGGCTGGTGGCGGAATGCCGGAGGCTGCTCCTGACTCCTGACTCCTGACTACTAACTACTTTACTCCAAGCCTTTTCCCGAAGCATAGCGACTCGCAACCCTCGACGCCGCTCCAGAGGCTCGAAGGTCCCCGCGACAGGAGCTCGTAGCCGTGCTTCAGGTAGAAGGGCACGGCCTTGCGGTTACGGTCGCTCGTGCCCAGGTACACGCCCCGCGAGCCGAGGGCGCGGAGGCGCCCCTCGTAGGCCTCAAGGAGGGCTCCGCCGAGCCCTAGGCGCTGGTAGGCCGCTAACAGGTTGATATGGAGGAAGGCGTCGTACCCTGAAGGCGGCGCCTCGTCGGCGGGTAGGCGCAGCCAGCGGAGGAGCTCCCGGGCCGACTCGGGATAGCGCCACCAGCTGACGAGGATCAGCCGCAGGATGATCCTCGGCCCCATGAGGAGGCGGAAGCGGCGCTCGTAGCCGGCCGCCCGCGCCGTGCCTATGATATAGCCGACCACGCGGTCGCCGTCGCAGGCGACGAGGCAGGTACCCGGCTCGTGCAGTATGAAGTAACGGCAGAAGAGGTAGGAGAAGAGCCGCCTATCGTCGAAGCGATCGAGCCCAGCAAGGTCCTCGCCCATGAAGCCGGTATGCCAGCAGACCTCGGCGACGCCCTCGGCGTCGGCCCGGGTCGCGGGCCGAACCCCTACGCCGCTCACAGGTTGACGACGCGGCCGGAACGTCGCGCCTCGTCGGCGGCGAAGGCCAGGCGATGGCTCGTAAGCGCCTCGTCGGCGCCCGTGGCGGAGGGCGCCCCGTCGAGCGCGTCGACGAAGAGAGCCATGGCGCCGCGGTCTCCCTCGGCGTGGCCGTAGGCGTCGCTGCGCGCCGGGTAGCGCACGACCTTGCCGTCGGCGTGGCGATGCAGCTCGAGGCGCCCGCCGCCGCCGAAGGTACCGAGCAGCGTGCCCTCAGAGCCGTCGATCCTGAGCGTTCGCCCCTCAAGGTGGGAATGCCCGTGCATCCTGAGCGTGGCGGTCAGGCCGCCCTCGAAGTCGATGATGGTCTCCTGGTGGTCGACCTGGTCGTTATCGCAGCGGTAGACGCAGCGGCCGTAGGGCCCCTCGCGGAGCGCCCTCATGACGCCCTCCTCGCGGAGGTCGTCGCTAATGGTCGAGGTAGGCCACTCGGTCCAGCGTACGTAGCGGCGAAGCCCGGGAACGAGCCGGCAGGCTCCGGGGGCCGCGAGGAGGAGGCCCATGGCGGCCCGAACGCCCGGCGAGCCGGCCTTGCGGAGCGCCAGCTTCATGGGGCGCCCCTCGAGGTACGTCTCTACGGCATCGTACGGACAGTCGGCCGGGCAGCCGTCGGTGCAGCGCGCCGGGGCGCCGGGCGGCGCGTTCTCGGGCCTGAAGTGAGACAGGGAGCCGAAGGAGGCCACGCGGAACGGCCTGGCGCCGGCGAGCCAGGCGACGAGGTCCAGGTCGTGGCAGCACTTGGCCAGGATCATGGGCGAGGCGACGGCGCTGTCGCGCCAGTTGCCCCGGACGTAGGAATGAGCCATATGCTGGTAACTTACGTTCTCGGCATGGAAGATGGTATAGGGACGCCCCAGGTCGCCGCCGTCGACGGCGGCCTTGGCGGCCTTCCAGAAGGCGGTATAGCGAAGCACGTGGCAGACGGAGAGCGGCTGGCCCGAGGCCTTCGCGGCGGAGGCCAGGCGGACGCAGTCGGCCTCGGTCAGCGCCATGGGCTTCTCGAGGAGTACTCCGTAGCCCGAGGCTAGGGCCGCGAGGCATGGTTCCACGTGAAGGCGATCCTGGGTCGCTATGACGCAGCCGTCCGCCAGTCGCGGAGCGGCGAGGAGCTCGTCCCAGGACCGATAGCACCGTTCGGGAGGCAGGCCGAAGAGGCCGGCGGCCGCCTGCCTGCGACGCTCGTTAGGCTCCGCCACGGCGACGATCCGCGCGCGGTCCGGCCGCTCGAGCGCGTAGCGCGCGTATATCATGCCGCGATCGCCGGCGCCGACGAGCGCGATGGTCTTGGGGGCGGCCACGCTAGTACACCCTCAGCCTATGGTAGCGCCTGAGCGTCTTGCTCCAGGCCCGGATAGCCGCCATGGTCGAGGCGACGCGCCCCGGATCGGCGGGGATGGAGCGTAGTATTACCGGCCGCGACATATCGGGGCTGCCTCCCTGCTGGTCGTAGGCGTCGAGGTACTGGAGCCATTCCTCGGCCCGCGCGTCGGCCTCGCCGTCCAGGCCGCCGGGGCTCACGACCATGAGGCCCACGGCCCCGGCGAGCGGGGCGAAGGAGTCCATGACGTCGTCGAAGCGCGCCGCCGGATCCGGCTCCCAGGCGACCTTGACGAAGGGGTGGTCGAGCTCGGCCATGAGCCCGGCCGCGGCGGCGCAGGAATCGAGGAGGGTCCCGCGCTCGAGGCCTAGGCAGAGCGTCAGCCCCTGGGCCCCGGCCTGGTCGCCCAGGGCCCGAGCCTCGCTCAGGAAGGCAGCCACGCGAGAGCGAGCCCGCGTGGCCGGGGCGACCCCGAGGCGAAGGATAGGTACGTTCAGGGCCCGGGCGCTACGCAGGGCCGCGAGGAAGGCATCCCGGCCGTCGGCGCCGAGCCTGTACCCGGAGGCGTACGATACGCTCGTCAGCCCCGCCTTGAGCGTGGCCAGCATGGCCTCGGAGGCCGCGGCCTCGTCGCCGGGCGAGAGGAAGCCGTCGGCGCTCCATTCGACGCCCTGGGCTCCCGCCGCGACGACCTTCTCGAGAACCGTTTGAATATCGGCCCCGGAGAAGGCCGCTGACGAGAGCGCAGCGTGAATCATCGCTGCGCTCGATTCTACAGAAAGCCGGCTCCTCTGACAACAGAAAAGGCGCTCCGCTCCTCGCTCGCCCTTGCCTCGGTTCCCGAGGGAGTGTATCGTGGGCCCATGATCAGCCTTGAGACTACCGAGGACGGATTCTCCGTCGCCATGGACGGCAGGGTGGCCCTAACGCACTCCTCGCGCGCGCCGCTTCTCGAGCTGGGCCGGGCCGAGACCATCGCCCGTCACGCCCAGGGCGCGGCCGCGCCCAAGGAACGCAGGCGTTCCATGCTCAAGGCCAGGGAGTGGAAGCTCGTCTCGGCTCACGAGCGCTTCATCGACCTGGAATTCGAGGGCCTGGCGCGCGTCGGCCTCAGGGAGGCGGCGGGCGCCATCCACCTGACGCTGTCGCGCTACGACGCGTCCTTCAATCGCTTCTTGCTCCGCATCCCATCGGCCCCGGACGAGGCCGTCTTCGGCTGCGGGCAGCGTCGCGGCGCCCTTAATCTCAAGGGACGCCGCATAGCGCTCTGGAACGGCGCGCGCGCCCCGGAGGCGACGCAGGGGAGCCTCGCGGCCCTCTTGGCTCGCGGCGACCAGGCCTTTCCCTCGTGCCAGCCCGCCTTCGTCACCGACGCCCGCAGGTATGCCAGGCTCGTCACCGACGCCCGCTGCGTCTTCGACTTCAGGAAGGCCCGCGTATCGGCGCTCGGTTCCTGGGCGGTTCCCGAGGAGGCGGTCGTGGGCTTCGCCCCGAGCGCGGCCGAGGCCGTCGGCGCGCTCTCCGCCCTGACGGGCCGCGCGCCCGTCGTGCCGGGATGGACGCTGCAGGGAGCCTGCGTGGGTGTCCAAGGCGGCTCGAGGTCCGCCCAGGAGAAGCTCGACAGCCTCCGATCCGCGGGCGCCCGCGTCGGCTCGCTCTGCATAGAGGACTGGTGCGGCTCCCGTGATACCGGCCAGGGCCGGCGCTGCGCCTGGGACTGGCGCTGGGACGAGGCGCTCTACCCTCGCCTGCCCGACGATATCGCAGCGCTGGCCCGCCAAGGCATACGCGCGCTGGGCTACGTCAGCCCCTGCCTGGATAGCGACGGCAGGCTCTTCGCCGAGGCGGCCGGGCAGGGCTTCCTCGTCAAGCGCCCGGACGGCTCCGACTACGTCGCGCAGGCCCACGGCGCGGCCCATGGCGCGGCCTTCGGCCTCGTGGACCTCTACTCGCCCGAGGCCTTCGCGTGGACCAAGTCGGTGCTGAGGCGAGAGCTCCTCGGCATAGGCTTCTCGGGCTGGCTCGCCGACCATGGAGACACGCTACCGCCCGACGTCGCGCTATCGGGAGGCAGGGATCCGGTCGCCGCCCACAACGGCTACGCGGACCTCTGGGCCAGGGTCAACGCCGAGGCCCTGCGGGAAGCCGGCAAGTCGGAAGACGCGGTATTCTTCATGCGCTCGGGCTGGCTCGCCGCGCCGAGCCTGGCCGGCGGCTTCTTCCCCGGCGTCGATAGGATCGATTGGAAGTCAGGGCATGGACTCGCCGGGGTCGTGCCCGCGGCCCTGTCGTACGGACTATCGGGCGGCGGCTCCTGGCACCCGACCATCGGGGGCCGGCTATCCGCCTCCAGGGCGGGCCGCGACCGGGAGTTGCTGATGCGCTGGACCGAGCTGGGCGCGTTCTCGCCCTTCATGCGCTCGAGCGAGGGCTACCGCCCCGATCGCAACCTCCAGCCCTGGTCGGACCCCGCCCTGCGCGCCCACTTCGCCCGCATGAGCGGCGTATGGGCGGACCTAGCGCCCTACCACCGGGAGACGCTGGAGTGCCATTCCCGGGAAGGCCTGCCCCCCATGCGCCACCCGTGGCTGCACTATGAGGACGAGCCCTGGCTCCGCGGCTACGGAGGCCAGTACCTCTACGGCCGGGACCTGCTCGTGGCCCCGGTGCTGGCTCGCGGGAGGGAGCTGTCCAAGGCCGCCCTACCGGCGGATCGCTGGGTGCATCTCTGGACCTCGCGGGAATTCCGAGGGGGAGAGGTGACGATAGAGGCGCCGCTCGGCTATCCGCCCGTGTTCTACCGGGTCGACTCGGCCTGGGCCGGCCTCTTCGAGGGGCTCAGGCGCTCGGCGCGGCGCTAGCGGCGATGCGGCCGGGGCTAGGCGGAGCCGGGGATGGTCTCGACGAGGACTATCGCCTGGGCCTCTATGGCCTCGAGGCGGCCCGTCGCGTCCACGCCCTCGTGGGTCTTGGCCTTGATCGATACGGCCGAGGCGTCCACGCCCAGGGCCTGGGCCACGGAGCGCCGGATATCGTCGATAAGGGGGGCGAGGCGCGGGCGCTCCAGGACGACGGTCGCGTCCAGGTTGACGACTCGCCAGCCTGACTCGGCGAGCAGGGCCACCGCGCGTTCCACGAAAATCCTCGAGCGGGCGTCCTTCCAGCGCGGATCGGAAGGCGGGAAATGCCGGCCTATGTCCCCGGCTGCTATGGAGCCCAGCAGGGCGTCCACCACGGCGTGGAAGAGGGCGTCGCCGTCGGAATGGCCGAGCTCGCCGCGCTCCGACGGCACGTCGATGCCGCCGATCATGAGGGCACGGCCCGTGGCCAGGCGATGGATGTCGTAGCCCTGGCCTATCCGGAGGCTCACGGGAGGTCCTCCGGGAAGGTGATCTTGGCGTTGGCGCGCTCGCCCTCCACGACGACCACCGACCCCCCAGCCATGGCCCAGACGGCGGCGTCGTCGGTGGCCCCGGCCGCGGCCGATCCCGCCGACAGGTAGGCGGACAGGAGTCCCCGGTAGAGGAAGCCCTGGGGCGTCTGGACGGACCGCAACGACGCCCGGTCCAGGTGCTCGGCGACGGTCCCGTCGGGCCCGACGCGCTTGACCGTATCGGCCGGCTGCATCCCGGGCACGGCCGCGCCGGAGCGGGCGGTCTCCCCGAGCACGCGCTCGACGAGGGCGGCGCTCGCCCATGGCCGGGCGGCGTCGTGAACGAGCACATACTCAGGATCGAAGGAGCGGAGCGCCAGGAGCCCTGCCTTGACGCTATCGGAGCGCTCGGCCCCGCCCTCTACCAGGAGGAGCCGCGGGCCGGCCCTGGCGACGAGGGCGTCGCCGAGGACCGCGCGGGCCTCGGACTCGCCTCCGCGGGGCACCGTTACCGCTACCGCAGCGCAGCCCGGCAGGGAGAGGAAGAGGCCGACGGAATGAGCCAGGACCGGGAGGCCGTCGAGGAGCCTGTACTCCTTCTTGGCGCCGCCGAAGCGAACGCTCCTCCCGGCGGCAGTCACGACCGCCGCGAAGCGCATCAGCGTTCCAGCCGGGCGCGTATCAGGTCGGAGACCTCGTCCTTGCCCTTACCGAGCGAGAAGGAGACCTCGTCCTGGAGCAGGTTGAGCGCGCTATCGTACAGCTTGCGTTCCAGGATGGGCAGCTCCTTTATCTTGGAGCGATGGTACAGCGAGCGGACGACGCTCGCTATATCCATGACCGAGCCCTTCTTGAGGAGGTCCAGGTTCATCTGGTAGCGCAGCTTCCAGTCCGACGGTATGGGCGCGTACTCCTCGGAGATGAACTCCATGGCTCGCTGGGCCTCCTCCGTCGGGACAATGGGCCTGATGCCCAGCTCGCGAGCCTTATCGACCGGAACCATGACCGTCATGTCGGAGAATTCCAGGTAGATGATGTAGTAAAGTACGCCCGTTTCCTTGAAGCGCTTCTCGCGGATCTCGATGATCCGCCCAACGCCCTGGCTCGGGTATACGATACGCTGGTCTATGCCGAATTCTGTCGTTTGGGACACACTCATACAGCGTCCGAGTGTACTCCCCCGGGAGGCAAAAGTCAAACCGCTCCCGCGGGCCTATCCCTGAACAGCTCCCACATGAGGATGGCGCCAGCCGCCCCGACGTTGAGCGAATCGACGCCTCTCGCCATTGGTACGACGACCCGCTCGTCGCAGGCCGCCACGACCTCGCCGGGCAGCCCCCAACCCTCGTTGCCCAGCACGAGGGTGACGCGCCCGGCGCGGCCCGACGCGGCCAGGCCGGCGGCGAGCTCCCCGGGCCCGCGGGCGCCCTCGGTCAGGGCCGCCGCCACGACGGCGTTACCGCCCGCGCGCGCCAGGCCCAGCTCCCCGAGGCCGGCCAGCGATACGACGGCGAGCCCGAGGGCGCAGGCCATGGAGGCCCGGAGCGCCTTGCGGCTGTAGGGATCGGCGCAGCCGGGGCCCAGGTAGACGCGCCGGGCACCCAGGGCGGCGGCGCTCCGGATCAGCGCGCCCAGGTTATCGGGATCGGTCACGTTCCAGAGCCCCAGGGCCGGCCCCTCGGGCAGGGCGGCGGGGTCGGGCGGAGCCGGCCGGTCGGCCAGGGCCAGCGTGCCCCGATGGAACGAGAACCCCAGGAGATCGGCCATGTCGGCCCGGCCCATAGCCTCGACGGTAAAGGCTAGCTCGTCGCCACCAGCGGCCATGGCGCTACCGGACCCGTCGCTAGGGCGCGCGGCTCGGTCGCGCGAGCGATCGCGCCACTCGGCCTCGTCGGCCGGTACGCAGAGGAGCGAGCGTAGGCGCGCGCCGCAGTCGAGGGCCTTCTCTATGACGATGCGCCCCTCGAGCACCATGAGCCCCGCGCGCGCGTAATCGCGGTCGCGCAGGCCCGCGAAGGCGGAGCGGGGGTCGCGCGGATCTATCGATTCGGCTTTCATCGCCCGAGTATACTCCGCCCTTGCCCTCCGGCGTCTATCCTAGTATGGTTTAAGGCCCGCGCCCGAGCGCGCGCCACCACGCACCAGGGAGGCCCGATGAGATACGAAGGCTTGGCCCGCTACGCCGCCGGACTCGGCGAGTACGCGGAACTACGCGCCCAGGAGAACTCGACGACGAGGATCAGCCTCCTCAACGGGGACATAGTCGGCAACGCCAGGGGCGCCCAGGCCGGCTTCTCGGTCAGGGCGTTCAAGGACGGCGTCTGGGGCTTCGCCTCGTCGCCCCGGCTAGGGGCTTCGGAGCTCGACGACGCGGCCATCAGGGACGCGGGCGCCCGCGCCGTGGCCAACGCGCGCTTCCTGGCGAGCAAGGAGTCTGCCGGCGCCCTGGCCCGCGGCCCCCTACCCTCGCGCCCCGGTCGCGCCGTACGCGATCTCGGCACCGAGGAGCCGCGCCGTAGCCAGAAGGAACTCATAGAGTACCTCCGCTCCGTCGACGCCTACCTACAGAAATTCTACCCGGGGCTGTCGTCGCGCTCGCTCAGCCTGTCCTGCCTAGACATGGAGAAGACCCTGGCGACGACCGACGGCGCCGAGGCCTACTCGCTCATACCGCGCTCCATACTCATGGTGTCGCTGACGGTGGACGCCGAGGGCGAGCCCGTCGACCTCTACGAGGTCTACGGCGGCCGAGGCCAGTTCGAGGACGTCTTCGACGACCCCTCCGAGCTCTTCCCCAACCTGGACGTGCTCGCCGACAACCTGGCCCGCAAGTCCAAGGGCGTCTACGCCAAGCCCGGCGTCCGCGACGTGGTCCTGGACTCCGACCTCGCCGGCATCCTGGCCCACGAGGCCATAGGCCATACCGTGGAGGCCGACGGCGTGCTCGGCGGCTCGGTAGCGGCCGACGCCATGGGCCGCCAGGTCGCCAGCCCCCTCGTGACCCTGGTGGACTTCGCCCACGAGGCCCTCGGCGAGCCCTGCCCGGTGCCCGTCTGGACGGACGACGAGGGCGTGGAGGCTCGCGACGCCGTCATCATAGACAAGGGCGTACTGCGTTCCTACATGCACAATAAGGAATCGGCGGCGCACTTCGGCGTCGAACCCACAGGCAACGCGCGCGCCTACGGCTTCTCCGACGAGCCGCTCATACGCATGCGCAACACGGCCATACTGCCCGGCGAGTCCAGGCTCGACGACATGATAGCCTCGCTCGACGACGGCTACTACTTCCTGCGCTCCTCCAACGGCCAGGCCGACTCGACGAGCGAGTTCATGTTCGGCATCGTCATGGGCTTCGAGGTCAAGGGCGGCAAGGTAGGCGAGGCCCTCCGCGACACTACCATATCCGGCGTGGCCTTCGACATGCTCAAGACCGTCAGCGCGGTCTCGGGTGACATGAGCTGGTCCTGCGGGGGCATGTGCGGCAAGAAGCAATCGATACCCGTCGGCATGGGCGGCCCCGCCGTCCGCTGCCGGCTCAACGTCGGGGGGCGCGCGTAGCATGGAAGCATTCAACGGGAACGACCTGAGCGCCCTGGCCGTGGAGGCGCTCCTGGCTACGGGCGCGGACAAGGCCCAGGCCTCGCTGTCGCGGGGCGAGCAGAGCGAGCTCAACGTGGACGCGGGCAGGATGAGCCTATACCGGACGACCGTCAACGTATCGCTGGGGCTCACGGCGCACGCGGGCGGGCGAAAGGGATCGGTATCCATCAACCGCGTCGACGAGCGAACCATACGCGAGGCGGCGGAGGAGGCCTACGCGCTCGCTCGCTCGAGCGAGCCGGACCCGGCCAACGACGTGGCGCCGTCCCAGCCGCCCCGAGCCTGGGATACGGGGCCGGCGGCCCCGGACAGCGCGGCCATGTACGATAGGCTGCGCGAGTTCATGGACTACGCTAAGGAGACGTACCCCAAGACGAGCCTGGAGCAGTGCGTCCTCGACTTCAGCCGAGGCGAGTCCTTCTACGCCAACTCCAACGGCGTTCGCCTGTCCGAGCGCTCGGGGCTGTATAGCTTCTTCGCCATGTTCACCTCCAAGGACGGCGAGAACGCCTCCAGCTTCAACTACTCGGGCGCCGCCCATCGGACCCTGGACAAGCCGCTCAAGGACTGGGGCACGATAGACCAGCTCATGCGGCAATCGGCCGAGCAGACCAGGGTGAGCCCGGTGGAGGGCGCCTTCGAGGGCGACGTGATACTCACTCCCGACTGCCTCGGCGACTTCATAGGCTACCTGGATTCCGTGTACCTGGGCGACTACGCGCTCATCACGGGCAACTCGCCCTGGAAGGAGTCCATCGGCAAGCCCGTGGCCTCGCCCCTCCTATCGCTACGCTCCGAGCCCGCGAGCGGCCGCGTCGAGGTCGGCTACGCGTACACGGGCGACGGCTTCGTAGCCGAGGACTGCACGCTCATCGACGGGGGCCGCCTGGCCAACTTCACCCTGGGCTACTACGGTTCCCGCAAGACCGGCAAGGGACGCTGCCCCTCGGGCGGCGGGGCCATAGTCGTGGAACCCGGCTCCTCAGCGCTCGTCGACATGATCAAGGACGTCAGGCGCGGCGTACTCCTGGCCCGCTTCTCGGGCGGCTCGCCCTCGGACAACGGCGACTTCTCCGGCGTGGCCAAGAACTCCTACCTCGTCGAGGACGGGGCCATAGTGCGGCCCATAGGCGAGACGATGCTGGCGGGCAACCTAGCCGCGCTCTTCTCCTCGATCCGCGCCGTTTCCAGGGAGAGCGTCGATTACGGCTCGGCCGTGCTGCCTTGGGTACTCTCCGGGGGCGTGACCGTCTCGGGCTCGTAAGCGATGGAATCGGAGGCTAGGCGCTCCTGGGCTTGGTGCTCTCCAGGTCCAGGCGCTTAAGCTTCTTAC
>CAZNNA010000062.1:0-245 GCA_964573825.1 uncultured Treponemataceae bacterium | reverse complement strand
CGACTACGTCGTGTGCGACTACGCCGCCGCGGCCCGTCTCGCGGCGCAGCATCTGCCGCCACTCGTCCTGCAGGTAGGCGATCTGCCTGTCCATGGCCTCGGCGTAGAGATCGGAGTCGGCGCCCCAGCGTTCGGAGAAATGCCTACGCGCCTTGGCCCGTACGCCCCCGAGCGTGCCGTCGAGCAGGCCGATCGTCATCTCGTAGAAGCCCATGGTCTTGCGGAGAATGTCGAACTCCGTATCG
>CAZNNA010000061.1:531-13464 GCA_964573825.1 uncultured Treponemataceae bacterium | reverse complement strand
CCCGCGCCGAGGCGTCCGCAGCGATCGTCATCAAGCGCTGTAGCGATTCCGTCCACGCCTCGAGCTTCCACCTCCACGAGGAGCTGGCGATAGCGCGCGGCGCCTTCGGAGGCCGAGTCGCTATCCTTTCGGGAGAGCGACCGTCGAAGCTATTCGGCGACCTGCTCGAGGCGGTGACCGGCTCGGGCCCAGGAGGGAGCGATGCGCCCGTCGAGGCCGTACGGGCCCTGCTGGAGGAAGCCTCGCCCCGCGACCGGAATCCTCGTCCCTCCCGGGGGGATACCCGCCAAGACGGGGTAGCGTCGGCCAGGGATATCCTGGCGAGAGAGTTCCGAAAACCGCCCCGCCTCGAGGAGCTAGCCGCGTCGCTCGGCTACGACGAGTATAGGCTCATCAGGGAATTCCGCGGCCGCTACGGCATAACGCCGATGGCCTACGCGGCTCAGCTCAGGGCCGCGTACGCCAAGCGCCTCGTAGCCGGCGGCCTGCCGGTCGTCGAGGCCGCGTGCGAGGCGGGCTACTACGATCAAGCGCATATGACGCGTTCCTTCAAGGCCAACTACGGCGTCGCTCCCGCCCGCTACGCCCGTTGGGTGGCCTCCGCAATTCCGTACAAGAACGGCGGCGAGGCGGAGCGCTAGGCTTAGGTCCTGGAGGACCAGCCATGAAGTGCGTCATGATAATCGATCCGGACCTGCCGAGGGGCCTGCAGCTCAACGCCGCGGCGTCCCTGGGGGTAAGCCTGGCGAGCCGGGTCCCCGGCCTCGCCGGGGGCGCCGCGGCGGACGCGGACGGGAACCGGTACGAGGGCATTACCCGCGTCCCCATCCCCGTGCTCGCCCTTAGGCGCTCGGAGCTGGCCCTGAAGCTCGAGGAAGCCCGGGCCGAGTCCCTGCGGGCCGGGGACGCTGGGGGCCTACTCGTCTTCGCCTTCACTGACGTCGCCCAGGCCTCGCTCCGCTACGAGGACTACGAGGCCGCCTTGGGCTCGAAGGGCGCCGCCGACGTCGCGGTGCTCGGGCTATGCCTGTACGGGCCGAGGAAGGTAGTCAACGGCCTCACGGGGAGCCTGCCTATGGCTCGATAGCGTAGGTTTGCGCGAAGAGCCTCCCTAGGCGATGCTTAAGGCATGCGCGGAGTCTTGGCCGGGTTATGCCTATGCCTCTTGTTCCTCTCCGCTCGGTTCGCCCGGGCCGATGACCGGGAGACCGGGACCATCCGCGTGGTCACGCTGAGCTATCCTCCGTTCATTGAGGCCGAGGGCGACGGGGCTCGGGGACCCCTGGTCGATATCGTGATCGAGGCCTTCTCGCGCGCGGGGCTAGTGATAGGGCTCCAGGTCCTTCCGGGCGAGCGTTGCCTCCAGTATGTCGAGGCGGGCACCGTGGATGCGTTCTTCTCGCTTAAGAAATCGGCATCCCGGGAGCGGACGCTCCTGTTCACCGCCGTCCCCCTGATTCGGCAGGACTTCGTATTCTTCGCTCGCAAGGAGCGCGCTATCGCCTACTCGGGCGATAGCGAAAGCGTGGCCGGCTATACGATAGGCATAGTGAGCGGCGCGTCCTACGGAAGCGTCTTCGACCAGGCGAGGCTCTCGGGGAAGTACCCGAACCTGGACGAGACCACGACGTTCGAGCTCAACGTCCGTAAGCTTATCGCCGGGAGGGTCGACCTCATCATCAACGGAAGGGACGTCGGCCTTACGCTCATTAGGCGAAGCGGAGATGAAGCTGTTGTCGAGATCCTCGAGCCGCCCGTGGAAAGCGTTGAGAGCTACCTGGCCTTCACGAGGAAAAGGGATTTCCGGGAGACGGCGAGGCGCTTCGACTCGGCCCTGAGGTCTATGGTGCTCGATGGCTTCGTGGCCGGAGCCTACGCGGCCCACGGGATATCGTATGCACCCTAGGCGCGACGACTCGGGCTTCACTTTTATCCGAGGGCCTAGTACATTCGTCGGCAGTACATCGCCCGGGAGCGCCCATGAAGATAATCGTCGGACACGGCAACATGGACCTGGACTGCATAGGCTCGATCGTCCTGGCCCGGTACCTCTTCCCCGATCACGTGCCGGTCAAGAGCTACCTCGTGCACCCGGTAGCGCGCAAGCTCATGAACCTGTACGAGGACAGGCTCGGCTTCGCGACCACGGCCGACCTCAAGGGGAAGGCCATAGAACGGGCCGTCGTCGTCGACGCGCGGTCGATGGATCGCGTCGAGGAATACTTCCGCGGCGTCGAGCGACCGGAGGACATAGAGTTCGAGGTCTACGACCACCATCCGCCGGAGGGACGCGACCTGCCGGCAGCGGTCGTCCACGAGCGGCCGTTCGGCGCGAACACCACGCAGCTCGGCCTCGAGCTCATGGAGCGCGGCATCTTCGTCGAGCCCGAGGACGCGACCATAGCCCTGGCCGGCATCTACGCCGATACGGGCAACTTCACGCACGGCAACGTCTGCCTGGAGGACTTCGAGGTCGCGGCCTTCCTCCTGTCTCGCGGCGCCTCGCTCCGCCTCGTCAAGGATTTCCTGGTGCCCTTGCGGGAGCGCCACCAGGTAGTGCTCTTCCACGAGCTCCTCAACCTGGTGGAGCCCCGCGTCATACGCGGCCACGAGGTCCACGTCTGCTACCTGGAACTCGAGGATGACGCGCAGGGACTCGGGGCCGTAGTCGAGCAGGTCTTCGAGGTAGAGCGCTGCGAGATGCTCCTCGGCATCTTCTTCTTCAAGCCCAAGGGCAAGGCCCTCGTCATAGGGCGCAACGCCAATCCGGGCGTCGACCTCGGGGAACTCCTCTCCGGCTTCGGTGGCGGCGGCCACAGGCAGGCGGCCTCCGCGACCGTGCGCACCGAGGACGGCCGCCAGCTGCTCGAGGCGACCCTGGCCTACGTCGAGGCCATGCTCGAGCCGGCGGTAGCGGCGCGCGACATCATGACGAGCGCGGTCCTGACGCTTTCCGACGGCATGAGCCTCCTCGACGCCTCGCTGCGCCTGGAGGAGGCCTCCCATACCGGGGCCCCCGTCGTGGACGGCTCGGGCGCCCTCGTCGGCTTCATGACGCTGCGCGACATCATGAAGGGGCGCAAGGGCAACCAGATGCACGTACCCGTCCGCACCTACATGACGCGCTCGGTCGTATCGGCGCCGCCCTCGATGACCGTCAAGGAGGTCGACGAGCTGCTCTTCGAGCGCAACATAGGCCACCTACCCATCCTGGAGGAGGGGCGCCTCGTCGGCATCGTGACGAGGGGGGACCTCCTGGACTACAAGCGGCACGAGCGCGTCCGCAGGTCGGAGTTGCTTGAGGGCCTGCAGCTAGCCGCCATCCTGGCCTAGGGGGTGCCGGTCCCCGCCGGCTTTTGACTTCTAGCGAGCCATCCTGTACACTACGGGGGCTCGGTCGCCCGGAACGGGCCGGGCGGGGGGTGACATGAATATCTGGGATTACATGAGCACGATAGCCGCGAGCTCCAAGCCCGAATGGCTCTATACGGTGTGCTGGGGCTACGGCTCCTCCGGCTGCTTCCACGACGACCTCTACAACGAGACCGTAGAGGACCAGATAGTCACCAACGTCGATAAGCACGGCAACTACGCCGCCTATGCCAAGGACCTGTCCATCAGCATCGCCTGGGGACTCGGGACGGAGAACAAGGCCCTCAAGGAGTCCTGGACCCAGGCCTTCGACGACAAGAACGCGCACATGTACTTCCTGGACTTCTTCTACAACGGCGCCCTCGTCCACCGGGAGACGGTGGTCAGCGTCGACGGCGGGCGCTGTATCCTACCGCTGCCCAAGCAGGTCCTGGACGAGCGCGACCCGACCAAGGTGGTGGAGCTACGGACGAGCGCCGTCCTCGACAGCATCCTAAGGCTCGTCAACTCGCTGTATACGCGCTACGACTACGACGACTACATGAGGCGCTCGGGTATCAAGGTGGCCGAGCTCGGCTACCCTATGCCTCGCTAGGGCTCGCCGGTAGCCGGCTTCCCTGGCGCCGCCGAGGCCCCGAAGCGTAGGCTCGCCACGGCGCCCCCGTCGTAGCTGAAGTCGAGGGTTGCCCCGATCTGCTGCGCCAGGGCCCGCACGAGCGTCAGCCCGAGAGAGGCGCCGGGGGACGGAACGCCGCCTGCCGCCGTAGCGGACTGGAGGCCCGGTCCGCTGTCCCTGACCTCGAACAGGTAGCCTCCGTGCGGGCTTTCGCGCAGGCTTACCTCGATGGGGCACTCGGGGGCATGCTTCATCGCGTTGGTGATGAGCTCGCTGGCTATGAGGCCGAGCGGCACGGCGCAGTCCATGGAGCATTCTACCCTCGCTAGCCCTACCTTGAGGCGTCCATGGGCGCCAACCGCGTACTCCAGGTCTCCCGCTATCCTGCCCAGGTACTCCGCGAGGTCTATGGACTCGAGGTCGTCTGAGCGGTAGAGGAGCTCGTGGACCTGGGCCATCGTCATGATGCGCCGCTGGATGTCGTCGAAGGCCTCCCGATTCGCCTCCGGCGCCATGGAGTCGGCCTCGAGCCGTACGAGGCTCGATATGACCTGCATGTTATTCTTGACCCGGTGGTGAACCTCCTTGAGGAGGAGCTCCTTCTCCCTGAGCGAGGAAGTGAGGCTTCGCTCGGCCTCGGCCCGCTCGGTGATATCGCGTATGATGACGAGTACCTGTCCGTCCTCTAGGCCTATGTGTCGCGCCTCGAAGCGTTTCCTACCGGCAGGCACGGTCATATCGTATTCGTGTATGACGATACGACTCGATTCCCGTGCTCTTTGCAGCGATTCCGACTGTTGCGCGGCCAGCTCCCGGGTCAGGCCCAGTTCCTCCCCGGTCTTGCCGAGCAGGCTCGCTTCCGGCGCGAAGAGTAGCTCCGGATTGGCCGTCTTCACCTCGTAGTAGCGGTCTTGCCCGTCCATGACTATGAACAGGTCGGGCAGCGCGGCTATGAAGGCGGCGTTGCGGCGTTCGGAGGCTTCCAGGGCCGCCGTCTTGGCGCTAAGGTCCGCTGTCTTGCGCTCTACCTGGGTCCTGAGCGCCAGCGAGAAGACGACGAGGGCCGCTAGCGCAGTCGCCAGGACCGAGCCGGTGACGGCGAGCGCCAGGGGATCGATGCGCGCGGGCAGGCCCGCGCCGAACCAACGTCGCTCTATCGAATCGTAGGTCGAGCGCGGTATGGCGTCGAAGCCCGAGAGGACGACGTCGAAGAGGTCGGCGGGGCTTCCTCCGTCCGTCGAAGGCCAGGGCGCCCTGTCCTTGCGGAGCGCTCGGTGGAAGCGGCCGGCCCTTAGGTCGAGGGCGCTACGGTAATCGCCTTCGAGCCTGTACTGATAGATGTAGTAGAGGGCCGGCGGCTCGTCGATGCAGAATACGCGTAGCTCTTCCCGCGCGGCGGCCGCGACTATGGACTGGTAATCAGGATACTCGACGATATCGCCGACGCCGTACGAGGCTAGAACCCCTATGCAGGCGTCTCCCGACTTGACCGCTACCCTGAAGCCCCTGAGGTCCTCGGGGCGCGCTATGCCGGAGATGCTGCGATGGAAGAAGACCGGTACCCGGATATCCGCATAGGGAGGCAGGAAATCGTACGATCGCTCCCGCTCCGGCGTCCTGAACATCGAATCGATGACGTCGGCCTCGCCCCGGGCCATGGCCTCCTGGCAGGCGCTCCACGGTAGCCCCCGGAAGTCGACCGCTATGCCCGTCGCCTTGGACCAGGCGTTCCAGTGGTCGGGTATGATACCCCGCATCTCGCCGGAGCCGGATCGGAACGCGTAGGGCGGATAGTTATCGTCGCAGACGACCCTGAGGACCCGCTCGCCCGATAGCGCGGTAGGAGCGGGCGCCGGGCGCTCGTCGGCCCGGACGGTCGCAGCGAAGGCTATGGATACGGACAGGGCCAGCGCGCAAGGGAGCGCTTGGCGAACGGGAGGAACCATGGGATATACTGTAACGGCCCGGGCGAACCTTAGCCAGGGCGATAAGGAGGGCCGCCCCGTGCCGGCTGACATCATAGATACCGTCGATCTCTTTCCCGTCATCGGCGATCGCCTCGTCGAGCTGCTATCGGGACTCGGCGACGAGGACTTCGAGCGCCCGACGCAGTTCGAGCGCTGGCGGGTCAAGGATATCTGCGCCCACCTCGTAGACACGGCCGTGCGGCGCCTTTCGTTCCAGCGCGACGGCTATAGGCCTACGGGAGGCGCCGCGCCGGGTTCCTACCGCGAGCTCGTGAGCCTGGTCACCGACCTGGCCGACCGCTGGGCCGACGCCTTCGTCGCCGTGAGCCCGCGCGTGCTCGTAGGCATGCTCGAGCGCTACCAGGGCGAGCTCCACGAGTTCCTGGCGAGCCTCGATCCCTTTGCCGAGGCGCCCTTCGCCGTGGCCTGGGCCGGCGAGGAGCGCTCGCCCAACTGGTTCGACGTCGCGAGGGAGTATACCGAGCGCTGGCACCACCAGGCGCAGCTCCGGGAGGCCCTCGGCGCGGAACAGCTCTACGAGCCCGGGCTCTATCGCCCGGCGCTCGAGACCTTCCTCCGGGCCCTACCGTACCACTATCGCGACATCGAGCGGCCGGAAGGCTTCCGCTTCCGCGTCGAGATCGCCGGACCCGCCGGCGTCAGCCGTGACATAGTCAGGGTACGGGACTCCTGGCGGCTCGACGACGGGATCGCGGTCGGGGCGGCGCACGGGATGACGGACGGAACGGGCGAGTCGAGCGAGCCGGACGCGATAGCGCGCGTACCCGAGGCGAGCGCCTGGAAGATATTCACGCGCTGGAGGGACCGCTCGGCCTACGTCGTTGCGGCCGAGGGCGACCCCGCCCTAGGCGACCGGCTCAAGGAGATGAGCTGCCTCCTGATAGGGGACGCGCCGTGAAGGCCGGGGAGCGCTTCGTCGACATAGGCGAGTCGAACGAGTGGCGGCTCCAGGCCGCCCGCGTGCTCGTGCGGGCCTTCGCCCACCTGGGCTCGGAGGCCTGGCCCGACATGGAGAGCGCCGGGACCGAGGTCGAGGAGTGCCTCGCGCCTAGCTACCTCTCCGTGGGCCTGGCTGAAGGCTCGAGGCTCCTCGGCTGGGTCGGGCTACGGCCCATGTACGAGGCGACCTGGGAACTCCACCCGCTCGTGGTAGACCCCGCCGCCTGGGGGCGCGGCGTCGGGCGGAGCCTCCTCGGGCGCATAGAGGAGCTCGGGCGGGAACGCGGCGTCATCGGCGTCATGCTCGGCACCGACGACGACCACTTCCGCACGAGCCTATCCTCCGTCGACCTCGACGGTTCCAACGCGCTCGAGGAGATGGCGCGCGTTCGCAACACGGGCGGGCATCCCTACGAGTTCTACCGGCGCTGCGGCTACGCGATCGTCGGCGTCGTTCCCAACGCCAACGGACCGCGCAAGCCGGATATCTGGATGTGGAAGGATATCCGCCCGGCCGGCGCCTAGCCGCGCCCGCCGCGCTATCCTCGCTCCCGCTCCTTGGCCACGCGCTTCTGGGCCTTGGCGATCTGCTTCCAGCGGGACTCGACCGCGCGCCGGGCTCGCTCGTCGACCTTGGTGGCCAGCCAGGCGCGCTCGCGCTCCAGCGATAGGTACGACGCGTAGCGCTCCTCCTCCAGCTCGCCCGATTCCAGGGCCTCGGCCACGGCGCAGCCGGGCTCGCCTCGGTGGGCGCAGTCGGAGAAGCGGCAGCGGGCGGCTAGCTCCGCTATCTCCGGGAAGGCCTCGGCCAGGGCTCCCTCGTCGCACCAGACGGCCAGCTCCCGTATGCCGGGGCCGTCGATCACGAGTATGCCGGAGTCCAGGCGGTAGAGGCGGCTCGACGTCGTGGTGTGGCGGCCTCGGCCGTCGCCCTCGCGGACGGCTCCCTCGCGGGCTAGCGCGCCGGCGCCGCGCGCCCCGTCCCCGAGAGCCCCGTCCCCGAGAGCGTTGAGGAGCGACGACTTGCCGGCGCCGCTCTTGCCGAGCATGCCGACGGTCTCGCCCAGCGACAGGAAGGCCGCGAGCTCATCCATGCCCTCGCCGGTCCTGGCGCTCAGGGCGACCACGGGACAGCCCGGCGCGGTGCGGTAGGCCTCGGCCAGGGCCCGGTCCCGATCCGACGGGGACGCCAGGTCGGCCTTGTTGAGCACCACGCAGGCCGCAGCGCCCGAGGCCCGGGCCGCCGCCATGGCGCGCTCGAGGAAGCGCGGTAGGAAGCCGCGCTCGCCGTCGAGGCTCAGCACGATAAGGAGCGTGTCGACGTTGGCGGCTAGCACCTGCTCCTCGCTCCGGCCGCCCGCCCTGGCGCGGCTCACGGCCGACCGCCTCGATAGGAGGCCGCGTATCCGCGGGCGATCCTCCAGCTCGTCGACCAGGACCCAGTCGCCCGTAGCCGGCATGTCCGAGGCCTCGGAGGCCTCGCGCCCGAAGCGCCCGCTCAGGGGTACGCCCTCGGCTAGCCCGGCGAAGGCCGACGGCGCCGATTCCCGAGGGCCCACCGGCCGCCTGTCGGAGAAATCCGGGCAGGCCAGGTCGTAGAGGCCGCGCTCGCGCGCGACGACCCGGGCGGGGGCGAGCCCCTCGCCGCCCTTGGCCGCGACAGCCTCGGCCCAGGCCGCCGCGAGATCGGCCTTCCAGCCCCAGGCCTCGGGTGATACTGTAATATCACTATAACTAGTACTCATGCTCATGTTCTCCGTAGCGATCGTTACCATGCTCAGGCCTCCAGGGGGAAGGGGAGCCGGGTCACCGGCTTGAGCGCGAGGCGCAGCAAGGCCCCCTCGTCGTCGTCGGCCGCGACCCGGTTGGCGCGGATGACGCCGCAGCGCTCGCAGCGCTGCAGCACGCTCCACTCGCCGTCGGGCTTGACCCAGACGGCTATGGGCCTCATGAGGCCCTTGCAGGGCGACAGCCGGTCGCCCGTCCTGATATCGAGATGCCTGCTCGCCAGGCAATGCCTACAGTGGTTACGGTTGCGGCCGCCGGCCTCGGAGGGCGGTACCGGCATGCCGCATTGGATGCAGACGAAGGCCTCGTCGCTTTCCCGTACTATTCGCGTCCTAGACATATCAACGCCTTTCGCTCCCGGCGGGCGGCCGTCGAGGGCCTTGCCGGGCGTAGGTAATGGGTGTACCGCGTTGATCGAAGACGGGGCGCTAGGCTGTGGGATGCGGAAGTATCCGAGCTCGGGGAGGAAGGGAACCCTGTACGGCGGCCGCCCCTCGGGACGGCCGGGGCCTCAGGCTGCGGCCTTGCCTCTCCGCGACGCCACCGTCACGTTGAACGCACTCTCCGACATACCGACCTCCATGACGATGGGATGACGCCGGCCAGGCCGACGCGAGCCAGGATAGCCCGCGAGCCGTAGGGCCGTAAATGCCTAGAAACGGTAAACGAGAATTTTCCCGTACGCGCCGAGAGCCGTTCCCCTCGCGCTAGGACTCGCGAAGCACGGTGCATGCGGTATATAGTGAACGGGATGAGCGTCGGAAACCTCGAGTTGCAGCACCTCGTATCGATAGGACTACTCCTCTGCTTACTACCGGCGAATAACCGGGCGGGCGGGCCCGCGCAGGAGAGGGAGCCCGTACGGCTCTTCAACGCCATGATTATCGCGACGCTCGCGGCGCTCGCGTGCGAGGCCCTGAGCCTCTATAGCGAAGGCAGGCCGGGCTTCGCCTTCAGGATCGTGAATATCGGGGGCGCCGCCGCTACCTTTATCCTCTGCCCGCTACCCGGTATCTACTACTGCCTCTATACGAGGGACCAGTTCGCCCCGGCCCGCCGCTCGCGCCGCGCCTTCTCGAGGCTCTTCGCCGCGATCGTCGCCGTAAACCTGGCCTTGACGCTCGCTAGCCTTCGCTACGGCTGGTACTTCTCCGTATCGCCGCGGAACGGCTTCTCCGTCGGCCCCCTCTGGCCCCTGTCGGCCGTCCTCTCCTACCTGCCGCTGCTATTGGCCCTCGGGAGCGTGCTCGCCCTTCGCTCGGAACTCGACGCGAGGACCTCCGGCGTACTGCTCCTGACGAGCCTCATGATGTCGGGAGCCATAGTCGTCCAGGTCGCCTTCGGGCCGGTGCTCATACTACCCGTGACGGCGCTGAGCATCCTGGTACTCTTCCTCTACATTAACCTCAACCTCATAGAGATCGATCACCTGACGGGACTCAAGAACCGCTTCAGCCTGAGCGTCTTCGAGGGCAGGCTCGGGCGCGACAGGGCGGCTACGCCGTATGCCTGCGTCTCGTTCGACCTGAACGGCTTCAAGGAAATCAACGACCGCCACGGGCACGCCGCAGGGGACGCGGCGCTCATCGATTTCTCGGCCGTGCTCAGGAAGGCCTTCAGGCGATCGGACTTCATAGCGAGGATCGGCGGCGACGAGTTCATCGTTCTCATGCGCCTCAAGGCCGAGGGCGACGAGAGGATAGCGGTCGATCGCTTCAGGGCGGAACTCGAGCGGCGCAACGCCCGGGGCGACAGGCCCTGGATCCTCTCGGCCGCGGTCGGGACCAGCTTGCTAGGCCCTTCCGGGATAGTGGACGCCCTGAGCGACGCCGATCGGCTCATGTACGAGGATAAGAAGCGCGGCGCTCGCGATTCTCGAGATGCGGGTACGATAGGAGGCGCGATGCCATGAGGCTAAAAAAGATAGTGGCGCCCAGCGCGAGGGAGCTCTGCGTCAAGGAGCTGGAAACGCAGATACTGTCGGGTAGGCTCGCCGTAGGCGAGCGGCTGCCGGCGGAGCGGGAGCTGGCCGAGCGCATGGGCTTGAGCCGCAACGCCGTAGTCGCGGGGCTCGCCGAGCTCGAGGCCAAGGGCTTCGTGGAGGTGCGGGCGCGCCATGGCGTCTACGTGATCGACTATACCCGCAAGGGACGCATCGATACGCTCGTGTCCATCATGGGCTTCAACGGCGGGCGCTTCGACCGAAGGACCTTCGACTCGCTGACGGCGTTCCGCATCCATACCGAGGTCGAGTGCGCCCGCCTCGCAGCGCTCAACCGGAGCGAGGCGGACCTGGCCGAACTCGAGGCCATCCACGCCGCCATAGCGGCCGGCCCCGGCCTCGAGCGGGTCTGCGAGCTTATGTTCGATTTTCATCAGGTCATGTTCTGCGCCACGGGTAACGTGATCTACCCGCTCATGTACAACGCCTTCAGGAACGTCAGCCTGGCCTTTACCGAGGCCATCTTCCGTCACGCGGGCCTGCAAGGCGCCGGGGAGGGGCACCGCGAGCTCCTCGACGCCATTCGAGATCGGGACGCGGCGGCCGCCGAGCGCGTCATGTCCGGCCTCATAGCCCGACGCGTGCGAGAGCTCGAGGCCGGATATCTTGGAGCGTCCGAGACTGAAAGCTAGCCTCGGCGCGGTTAAGCTACCTAGGCCGCTACCTTGCCCTTCCAGAGCTCGTCCTTGAGGGGATTGAGCCTGAACTTGACGGCGCGGGCTACCTGCCAGGCCATGAGGACTACGTTCAGCGCGAGCGCCGCTATCGACAGCGTCCAGTTGGCCGCCGGGTTGTAGCTGACCCGTACGTTGAACATGCTGCCCGTGGCGAAGAAGTAGGGGAAGGTCATGACCCACATCATCCAGCAGAGCAGGGTGTGCGCGCGGTTCTGCATCCAGGTGCCCTTGGCCCAGAGCATCGCCGGGATGATGGGCGCCAGGTTGAGGGCCACGCCGGAGTAGAGGGCGTTGCCGGGGGCGCAGGAGTAGACGTAGGCGATGTTCCAGACGGCATAGGCCGCTATGAAGAGCGGCGTCTGGTCCGGCCAGAGCATATCGCGGCGCCTGCCCTCGGAGGCGCGTATGCCGTACCAGCCGCTGATGGCCAGCAGGTTAAGGAGCCCCGCCAGGGCATTGAGGTAGTTCCAGCCGCCGGAGATATACTGCATGCCGTCGACCATGCCGTTGAAGGCGGCCAGGCCGACCTGGAGCTCGCGAGCCACGGCCTCGAGCACGTTGAGCCCGAGGATGGCCGGAACGAGGATCAGGTACCCACGGTGCTTCTTGTGGTAGTCGGTGAACCTGATCACGGTATAGATGAGACAGCCGGCCAGGGCCGAGTAGACCTTGACCCAGGTGAACCACGAGGTGATCTCGTTATCCCGGTTGATGACCCAGAGCACCGTCAGGGCGGCGGGAACCAGGGTAAAGCCTATGAGGCTGGCGGCCTTGCTAGCCCTGAGGAGCTCGTTCAGGCCGATGAGAATGCCGAGCACGGCTAGCCAAACGAGCAGGTTGTACCAGGGGATGGGGTCGAAGAAGAACATAGGGCGGCTCCTTGGGGAATGCTCCCCGTACCAGACTACGGCAAAACGGTGGTCTGTGGACAGGCCACCGTTTTGCCTCCGCCACTCTAGCATAGTTCCTTAGTTCTATCAATTATTAAATATCGATAGAGCCTTGTTCTTAAGAAGAGCGCGCCGAGGCTTCCGCCCAAGACTTGGTCGGCTAAGGCTATCGAGCGAAGTAGGCGGCTACGGCTAGGAAGGCCGCCACGGGCAAGCGTGATAGCCCTATCGCTACCCAGGCCTTGTCTCCCGCTATCGCCGAGACCTTGCTCCTGCCATTGGCGTTGAAGATCACGAGCGCGCCCTTGACGAGCCATCCCGCCGGTAATAGCAGGGCGAGTATCCATCCGCCCACCGCCTTAGGCAGCATGATGAACTGGATCACCGCGGCCAGGTAGAGGCCGAGCACCAGGACCGAGAGCGCGATGAACCAGAGCGGTCGCTTGGTGTTCGCGTAGGCCGCCGCCTCTATCCTCTGCCATCGACCTCCGAGGATGAGCATGGCGAGGCTCGTGAAGAGCACCGCGGCGGCTATGAGGTAACCGAAAACCTGAATAAGCGTCATTCTTTTCTCCCTATCCCGTTCAGTATGAGGAAGGCCGTCCTATCGACGGCGTCCTTGAGTCCCGAGGGACTGAAGCCCTCAAGGTATTCCAAATTG
>CAZNNA010000061.1:0-521 GCA_964573825.1 uncultured Treponemataceae bacterium | reverse complement strand
AAGCCGAGGGCCCGGTAGAAATCCACAGCATCATTGTCGGTCTCGGCGAGAAGCGGGAGACCAGGGTGGGTGCTGCGGATGGCGTCCACGAGAGATGCGCCGATGCCGCGTCCACGAGTGCCGGCGTCGACCGCGATGTACTCAAGCATGAGTTCATCGGCCGTGACGGCGAAGGCCGCCATGCCTAGGTCCGCGTCCTTACGAACCTCTCCGCGTTCGGCGTAGTGTCGCAACGCGGCCTCGAGCAGGCGATAGCTCTTGGGCGTCTCATTGCGTAGTATGCGGGTCTTGAGTTCTTGAGGGCACTGCCGTAGGAACTTAGCCCTAAGGCCTGAGTATTCCGCCATGCTTGCATCATAGGCGGCACCCCGGAGTATCATGGCGTAGAGGTACTCGGAGAAGGACTCCGCCCCCGGCGCTACCGCGGCTATGACCCGCGCCTTGTCGTCGCCGATGCGCGAGAAGACGTACTCGTAGAGGTCGTCCTTATCATCGAAGTATTGGTAGAAGCTCCCCTTGGG
>CAZNNA010000060.1:4986-13680 GCA_964573825.1 uncultured Treponemataceae bacterium | reverse complement strand
AGCGGTTGCAGTCGGGCTACTGTCGACTGAGTCGATCGCGGCGGCGGACGTCGCCGCGACCGTCCGGGTGACGGTCGAGATGCGGACGTAGCTGCGCTCGTCCGGAGAGGGCTAGCGGTCGTCGGCCTCACTGATGAAGGAGCTGGCTCGCTCATAGTCCTCGTCGCTAACGAGTATGGCTACGCCGCTACCGAGGGTGAGGGGCGGCTCGACGCCGCCGCAGTCGTCGGCCTTGATGAGGTAGTCGATGCCATTCTCGTCCAGTATCGTAGCGAGCAATCCCGCCTCGGCCCTAGTATCGAAAACATGGACCTGCCTCATGGTAACCTCCTTGACGGAACGCGTGCCTACCATGCTTAACTGTCGCCCCGCGAAGGCTAATCGTCAAGCAAGTAGCCGTATCGGATAGGGCTATAGCGGAAGTGTTCTGTCAATCGGAAGCGGCCTTGCCCGAGGTATGGAAAGATGCTAGACTTCTGGGCTAGGCGCGTGATAATCGATAGTCGGAGGACTTCATGGTTGAGAGAGAAGCTTTATTGCAGCTCGTTACGTTCCAGCTGAGCGAAGAGCTGTATGGCATAGATATAATGGATGTCAAGGAGATCGTTACGCTGCAGGAGATCCGCGCCATCCCGAACGCGCCTTCGTTCGTGGAGGGACTATACAACCTGCGAGGCGAGATAATCCCTATCATCAACCTTCATAAGAGATTCCATCTACGTCGGGCCAGCTTCAGCGAGGATGAGACGCTTCTCTCCGGCTTCATTATCATCGACTTGGACGGCATGAAGCTTGGCGTAATAATCGATAAGGTGGAGAGGGTCATCTCTATCGACTATAAGGAAATCCAGCCTCCTCCGCAGATGATAACCGGCATAGGGGCTGAGTATATCCAAGGCGTCGTCAATCAGAAGAACGGGTATCTCATAATCCTAGATATTCGAAAGTTATTCAACGCCAAGGAATTACAGAAGATAGAGGAAATTAGGAAGTAGGCTCCCAGTTCATGGAAATCCTGAGTAAAAGTTCATATGTTCGACGGAAGGATATGGATTCCGTCTTAAATTGCCTGGTTACCGATAAGCTCGGCCCCGGGGAATTCGGGGACAGGTTCATAAAGGCGGCCAAGGAACGCATCGGCTTCGAGTACGGCCTGGGCACGCGCAATCCCATAGTAGCCCTAGAGACGGCTATCTCGTGCCTCGGGCTCGGCCCCGGGGATGCCTTGGCCCTCTCGGCCCTATCGCCCGCATGGGCATACAAGGCGTTGGAGCGCAGGGGCTTACGACCCGTATGGCTGGATGTCGATACCGCTAGCGCGTCGATAGGCGCGCAGTCGCTCGAGCGTCTCGCCGAGGAGCCGGCAAAGGCCCTCTACCTCGCGGCACCCTGGGGGATCATGCCTGATCCCGCCGTCTTCATGGAGATAGGCATGCCCGTAATCGAGGACGCGACCTATTCTCTCGGTTCTAGCGTCGGCGAGGTCAAGGCGGGGGCGCTAGGGACGCTGACCCTAGTGGCCTTGGAGCATGCCTGCGCCATGACGGCCGGCGGCGGGGCGCTCCTCTTCGCGGGGGCGAGGCGAGAGGCGCAGGCCCTTAAGAATGCCGCGGAGTCTCTGCTGCCCGAGGAGCTGATGAGCGACATGAACGCGGCGCTCGCCCTGTCTCAGCTCAAGGATCTAGAGAAGTTCCTTGAGAAGCGACGCGAGCTATCCGAGCTGTATACGCAGTCGCTGGCGCGCGCGCATAAGAGGCCGCTCGCCTCGCCATGCGAGGGCGAGTCGTCGAGCTTCGGTTGCGTGGTGGTACTGGAGTCCGGCGTCAAGGACGTGCGGGCCTACGCTAAGAAAAAGGACGTCGATACCGCCATGGCCTTCGACGATACCTGCGCCGCCCACGGCTTCGTGCCCGAGGGTGCCTGCCCGCAGGCCGCGTCGCTAGTCAATCGGTCGGTGGCCTTCCCGCTCAACCAGCGCGTCGGCAAGGCAGCGGCGCAGAAGATAGCTAAGGTTCTCGCTACGTTACCCTGATCGGGAGGGATGGCCTTGGAGCGAACGCGCGGCGAGGTGGCGCTGCTAGTAAATCCTCAGAAAGCTGACGCGGAGCGCCTGGCTCGCGATATGGAGCGTGTCCTGGGCAGCGAGGGCTGGGCGCTCAGGGCGCTCCCCTTCGGTAACGACGGGGGCCATGCCGCGACGGTAGGAGGGGCGGACGTCCTAGTGTCCCTGGGCGGCGACGGTACCGTGCTCCAGGCCGCCCGCGTGGCGGCGCCCTTCGGGGTGCCCATCCTACCCATCGACCTTGGCACGCTGGGGTTCATCGCCTGGGTTAAGCCGGAGGAATGGCGCGAGCGCTTCGGCGAGGCGGTCTCGGGGTGCCTGGCCATATCCGAGAGGCTCATGCTCGACGTCTCTGTCGAGCGGGGCGGCGAGATCATAGCGGCCTTCAGCGCTCTTAACGACGGCGTGGTATCCGGCTACGGACCCGCCAAGATCGTATCGCTCCGCGTCTCGGTCAACGGGTCTCCGCTCGGCCGCTATCGGTCGGACGGCCTCATCGTCGCGACGCCGACGGGCTCCACCGCGTACTCCCTGGCCGCCGGGGGGCCCGTCCTCGATCCCGACATGGAGGCCATGCTCTTTACGCCGATATGCCCGTTCACCCTTTCTAATCGCCCTCTCGTGGTACCCGGCGGCGAGTCCGTCGAGCTGCACGTCGAGTCCGGGCAGCGCGAGCGGACCATGCTGACCGTCGACGGGCAGGATTTCTTCGACCTCATGGAGGGAGATACGGTTCGCTTCACGCGCTCGAGCTTCAAGGCGCGGCTCTATAGGCGAAGGCGAGGTAGCTTCTTCCAGGTACTGCGCATCAAGCTCAACTGGTCCGGAGGCATCGATGCTTGAGGAACTGGCCATCCGCGACTACGCTATAGTCGATAGGCTTTCCGTTCGCTTCGAAGCCGGCCTTAACCTGCTCACCGGAGAGACGGGCGCGGGGAAATCCATCCTGATAGGCGCCCTCGGCTTCATGCTGGGCGCCAAGGCCGATACCGGCATCATCCGGGCCGGTTCCGACGAGACCCTCGTGACCGGCGTGGTATCGGTGGCGGGTAACGCTTCGGCCCTATCCTGGCTGGCCGAGCGCGGGATCGCTCCGGAGGACGGCGCCATCGTCGTTCGCCGCGGCATTAAGCGAACCGGTCGGGGATCCGCCTATATCCAGGACGTGCCCGTGACGCGCGCCGACCTAGAGACTCTCGCCTCAATGCTCGTAGAGGTACACGGCCAGAGAGACGGTCACGCCCTGCTCCGACCGGAACGGCAGCGAGAGCTCGTGGACCGCTACGCGGGCATCGAGGGTGACGTAGCCGCCTACGCGTCGCTCTACGCCGAACTCGGCGCTAAGCGCAAGGCCTTCGAGGCCATGCGTTCCTCGGCCTCGGATCGCGAGCGCGAGGCGGACATATTGCGCTTCGCCATCGAGGAGATAGGCGCCGCGGCCCCGAAGGCCGACGAGGAGGCCGAGCTCGAGGACGAGGAGCGACGCCTGGCCCAGCACGAGCGACTCTTCGCCTCGGCGGCCCAGGCCTCGGAGCTGCTCGCTGACGAGGACGGGGCGGTAACCCGGCTACGCAAGGCCCGCGTCCAGTTAGAGGCCGCCTCGGCCATAGACCAGCGACTCGCGGCAGACGCCCGTCGCCTCGACGACGCCTATTACGAGCTCGAGGACCTCGGGGAATCGCTCGCGGGCTACGTGAGCCGCCTGTCGTTCGATCCGGCAAGGCTAGAGCATATCGAGTCTCGCCTGGCGACGCTCCAACGGCTCAAGCGGAAGTACGGCCCCGGCCTCCCCGACGTATTAGCCTACAAGGCGGAGGCCGAGGAACGCCTCTCTGGCCTCGAGCATTGGGACGAGGATAGGGCGGGCCTCGAGCGGGAACTCTCCGAGCTCGAAGCCCGGGCGCACGGGGCGGCCGAGGCCCTGTCCGCAGCCCGAACGGAGGCGGCTAAGCGGCTGGAGGCAGCCGCCCAGGCGGTAGTCGCTAGCCTGGGCATGCCGAACGCACGCTTCAGCGTACGGGTAGCCAGGCTGGCGCCCTCCGGCGGCAAGGTCGTGCTCGGCCCCTTCGGCCTGGACGAGCTAGGGTTCCTGGTCTCGGCCAACAAGGGCGAGCCGCTCAAGCCGCTTTCCGACGTAGCCTCCGGCGGCGAGCTGTCGCGCCTCATGCTGGCCCTCAAGACGGTCCTGGCCGAGGACGGTGGAACGCCGACCCTGGTCTTCGACGAGGTGGACACGGGTATCGGGGGCGAGGTAGCCCTGAGCGTCGGCGGGCACCTCGCTGGGCTGGCGAGGACCAGGCAGGTCCTTTGCATAACACATCTCGCCTCGATAGCCGCTCGCGCCGATAATCATCTTATGGTCGACAAGCGCGTCGAGGGCGATAGGACGGTCACCCGAGTGGCGTGCCTCGAGGGCGAGGAGAGGATCCGCGAGATAGCTCGCATGCTCTCGGGCGATCCGGGATCCCGGGCCTCCCTCGACCACGCGACCGAGCTTGTAGGACGGCTTACGAGACCGCGAGGGGAATGATGGCTAAGATAACGCAGGAGCAGAGGAACCGCTACGCCGCCAAGGTCAAGGAATACAAGGCCACGACCGATTCCATCCTGGCCAAGGAGCAGTCGTTCCTGAACCTGCTCAAGCAGCCGGGGGGCCAGGGCCAGGGCTACGTTCGCCTGAAGCTATCAGAGCAGGCCCTGGCGCTCACGTCATACCAGGTACTCGTCAATTCCCTGTCGGTCTCCCTCCTGGGCATCAAGAACGAGGATTCCCTCGCCGAGGCGCGCAAGAGCATAGGGCGGAGCATCAAGTACCTCGAGGATATCGTGACGGGCTACGTCGACGTGCCTTTCTCCGATTACGAGCAGAACCTCGAGTCGATAGCCGAGAAGAGCTACGAGGAGCGCTACGCGCATCTCCGCAAGATAGGCTTCGCCATCCGCGAGATAGAGGAGGGCTACGGTTCCAACTCGAAGTGGAAGTGGTCCTTCGTGGAGCTATGGGGTAAGCTCGCGGCCGTCGCCAAGAATAGCCTGGACCTCAAGAAGGCCTACCAGGACCTCGCGCTCGACTCTCCCAACAGGATGATCACCCTCTCGTACCTGGCCTTCGTGAAGCGGCTCCTGCAGACTACGGCGGACCGCTATCGCGAGAAGTACGAGGTCTCGTCCATGAAGATGGACGACTTCAAGCAGGCCATCACCTTCCTGAACGCCCTAAAGCGCCTCCACATGGTCCTGGGCGAGAAGTCCGAGACCGAGGAACTCAAGAAGAAGATAGACATCTGGGCGGCCAAGCTGGAGAACGACCAGAAGAAGCGCGAGGAAGAGGCTAAGAAACGCTAGGTCGGCCTAGCCTCGCCCGGCCGCGGGTTCGCGCGTCGCCAGCTCGTGCAGCGCGTCGAAGGGCATGAGTTCTCCCATAGTCGTATCGACGACTCGCCCGTCCGCTCCCCCGAAGCGTACGGGGAACGAGGCTTCCACGAACTCGCTTATGAACTGGCGGCAGGCTCCGCAGGGGCTCACCGGATAGTCCGCGTCGGGGCAGGATATGGCGAGGGCCTTGAAGCGACGCCGGCCCCCGGCGATGGCGGCCACCAGGGCGGAGCGCTCGGCGCAGATGGTCAGGCCGAACGAGCGGTTCTCGACGTTGGCGCCGGTAACGACCGTCCCGTCCTCGCATAGCAGGGCGGCTCCGACGCGGAAGCGCGAGTACGGGGAATAGGAAGATTCGGCGGCTTCGGTCGCCTTGGCTAACAGGTCGGCGAGTTCCATCGTTGCTTCGCTTTCTCCTTCCCGTCGCATGAATATTGACGGATCGGGACGACACTATATACCATCCTGGGATATAATGCCAGCGCGGGCCTGCTATAGGGGTCGGCCAAAGGTAAACAGGCATGGAGGCAGCATGGGCGAGGGAACCGGCCGCGTTAGGTTCGTGAGCGTCGTGGCTATCGCCGTGGCGGTGTTTTGTTACGTCTTCGTCTTCGCAGAGCCTCTCTACCCCGAGCTGAGCACCCAGGCTCGCTGGAGCCTCGACGTACAGGCGGCCGTCGCGTCGACCGGAGCGGTCGGCGCGGCCGCCGGCGCCGCTGCGCCTCCTGACGCGGCGAGCGGGAGCGGCGAGCGACTCCTATCCTTTAAGCTCGGCGACGCCTACGGATACCTGCGTCCATCGGGTTCGGTCGCCAGGCTCGAGCGCGCCGATGCCGGGAGTCGCCTCGTCGCCGTTTCCGACGAACGCTATGCCGTACCGCGAGCCTCGCCGGCGTTCATGCTGACGAGGCCGGACGGTACCGAGCTTGGGCGGCTCGACGCCACGAGCCCCTTCTTCGCGGGGGGGCGACTGTTTTCCGCCGAGGGCGACGGTACCGCCCTCGCGGCCTTCGACGAGCGAGGGCGTCGCCTATGGACCTATAGCTTCCCTTGCCACGTTTCCGCCTTCTCCGCGGGCGAAGGGCTAGCCGTGGGCGGAACCGTAGACGGCTGGCTGGAAGGCGTCGGGAACGACGGACGGAGGGCCTTCCTCTTCGCTCCGGGCGGTTCGAGGGCGCAGGTCGTCCTGGGAGTCGGCGTCTCGCCCTCCGGCAAGTACATCGCCGCCGTAACCGGCATCGACAGGCAACGACTCGTCGTCCTCGGGCAAGGCGGCGCGGATTATCGCGTGACGAGCCATCGTTACCTCGAGAGCGACTATCGCGAACCGGTACGCGTCGTCGCGCTCCCCGACGATTTCCACGTACTGTATCGGAGGGCCGACGGCATAGGCGTGTACTCGGTCGACGGGAGCGTAGACGAGATACTGCCGGTCAAGGCCGACGATTTCGACGTGGAGCTCGACGAGGGCACGGGCATAGCCTACGTATGCGCGAGGCGCGGAGGCAAGGCCGAGGTCGCGGCCTTCCGCCTGCCCGCCACGCTCCTCGGGCGCGTCGCCCTCCCGGACGGCTGCGACTACGTACGGCTAGACGGCGCGAGCGTTTACTTCGGCCGCGGTTCGACCGTTGGCCGCTTCGATTTCATGGAGGAATGACGTGGCGCTCCAACGATTACCGTCATCGAGGCGTTCGCGCCTCGCCCTGGCCGCGGGCGCCGTACTCGCGATAGCGGCGACGGCGGCCTTCGCGTTCGATTGGCCCGACGAGACCGGCCCCTATCGCTACGGCTTCGGGACCTTCCGAGGCGGGTTCCTGCTCGGTAGCGAGTACGGCGCCGAGGAGGGGCTCGCGAGGGCCGCCGCGGACGGCGAGCTCGTGTTCGCGGCCTCCTCTCCCGTCTTGCCGGGCGGCTATCCGCTCGCCGGCGGCTCGCTCGCGGCCATCGCCCACGCGTCCGATATCGTGACGCTCTACTCGGGTCTCGAGCCGGACTCGATGGCCGGCTACCTGCGCCTCGTGCGGAAGGGAGACGTGCTCGGCAAGGGGCTCAAGGCCGAGGCCGCGTCGGGCGGCCGGGCGACGGTTTCCTACGTCTTCGACGCCAAGGAACGGCGCTATATCAACCCTCTCATAGTGCTGCCGGCGCGGCCGGACGACAAGCCGCCCGTGATCCGCTCCGTAGCGCTCGAGAGCGATGGCGGCGAGCAAGGATTGGATAGGCACGCGACGGTACGGCAAGGCAGCTACCGGGTCCTCGTCGAGGCAGGGGATGCGTCGCCCGCGGGAACGTTCAGCGCTCCCTACGAGCTACGGGTCCTCATCGACGGATCGGAGCGCACCAGGATCGTGTACGACGCGGCCTGGGCGATGGGCGGTACGCGGTTCCTCTTCGGCGCCTCGAGCCTGCGCGCGGAGGACTGCCTGACGGCCGACGGGCGGCTGCGCCTGGGACCGTACTCGCTGGCGAGGGGCAAGGTCGTCGTAACGGTAGCGGCCACGGATTTCTCGGGTAATAAGCGGGAGTTGACCTATCAGGTATCGGTATACTGACGAACCGCTCAGGACCTTCGCGACGGAACCGGGGGCGGAGCCTGAGCCGGCAAGCCCGAGGCCCTGCCCGCTATGCGGCGATCCAGGCGGAGCCGATCCCTGGCGAGCCCAGGGCGTGCTATTCGTGCGCTGCCCTACCTGCGGGCTAAGGAGGCAGGAGCCCCAGCCGCGCGCCGAGGCCGTCCTGGGGCGCTACGACGAGAGCTACCTTCGCTACGAGACGGAGCGCCACTTCGCGTACCGGGATATAGCGTTGCGAAGCCTGGCCGAGGCGGGGCTCGTCCCCGGCGACTCCGAGCGTCGGGACGGCGCGAGCAAGGCTATCCTGGAGGTAGGCTGCGCCACCGGAGCGCTATTATCCGCCTTCAAGGAGGCCGGCTGGTCCGCCAAGGGCGTGGAGGTCGGCGCCGCGATGGCCGCCTACGCGCGAGAGCGCTTCGGCCTCGACGTCTACGCGGGGACGGTGGAAGCGGCGCCGGTACCAGCTGAGGCCTTCGACGCGGCGGTCGCTACTCACCTCATCGAGCACCTGAACGATCCGCGGTCCTTACTCCGGGCCGTAAGGCGAGCGCTACGACCGGGCGGCTCGCTCTACCTCGTGACTCCCAATGTCGACGGCTTCCAGGCTAGGCTACTCGGGGAGCGCTGGCGGAGCGCCATCCGCGACCACCTGTACCTCTTCTCGCTGAGGACGCTAGCATCGCT
>CAZNNA010000060.1:0-4976 GCA_964573825.1 uncultured Treponemataceae bacterium | reverse complement strand
GAGGGCTTCGATACCGATTATGCGGGTACCTGGGGCGGCTGGCCGCAGGGCATGCGCCCCGTCGCCCTCAAGCGTCCGCTCGACGCGCTGGCGAAGCGCCTCGGGTGGGGTGACGTCATGATCCTGCGCTCGAGCCCGAGGCCCGCGCCCGGTAAGGAGTCAGAGCGATGAGCGAAGCGATCGATAGGTACGCCGGGGTAGCGAACGCCCTGGCGATGGTGCGGGAACGCATGGCCGGCGCCGCCGAGCGCTCGGGGCGGCCGCCAAGCGCCGTCGACCTCGTCGCCGTGACAAAATTCCACCCCGTAGAGGCCGTGCTCGCCGCGTACGCGGCGGGCGCCAGGATCTTCGGGGAGAACCGCGTCCAGGAGGCTGAGGCCAAGTTCTCCGGGCTCGGGCTCGGCGGCGCCTCGCTTCACCTCCTCGGCCACCTGCAGAGCAATAAGGCTAAGAAGGCCGCTAGCCTCTTCGATTGCGTTCAGTCGATAGATTCCGCCTCGCTGCTCGAGGAACTCGCCAGGCGAGCCTCCGAGGCCGATCGGGTCATCGACGTGCTCCTGGAGCTGCACACGGGAGAGGAGTCCAAGAGCGGCTTCGGCGACGAGGACGAGCTCCTCCGCGCCCTCGAGCTGGCGGCGACGAGGGCTACGCTCCGGCCGCGGGGCATCATGACCATGGCTCCCTTTACCGACGACCAGGCCGCGGTCAGGCGTTCCTTCCGCCTAGCCCGCGCCGCCTTCGAGCGGGCCCGCTCCGAGCTCGGCGCGCGGGGCCCTGCCGGCGATGCCTTCGACACCCTGTCAATGGGCATGACGGGCGACTTCGAGGTAGCCATCGAGGAGGGCTCGACAATGGTACGCATCGGCACGGCCCTGTTCGGCTCGAGGATGACTCCTTGAGACTTAGCCTCCGAACCCGCAGGCTCGTTGCCCTCGGGCTCGTCGCCTGCCTGGCGGTCGCGTCCCTTCCGGCGCAATCGTCGTCGGGAACGACGACGGCGGGCACGACGACGGCGGGAACGACGACGGCGGGAACGACGAACCCGGACTCGCTACCCGAGCCCTACGGGGACGACGAGTTCCCCGCCTGGGCCCGCGCGCTACGGAGGTTCGAGATCGTCAGCCTCGGGGCCTTCCCGCTACTCCTCTCCTATACGCGCCTGGCCGTGGACATCGCCCGCTTCGTCGGGAACGACTTCGCGCCCGGGTACGCCCCCTGGCCCTTCAAGCCGACGAACGCCGTGCCCTTCACCGCGGAGGAGCAGTGGTCGTGCATATTCGTCGCGGCGGGCCTCGCCGCCGCCTTCGGCCTGGCCGACGCCATCATCGTCTGGACCGTGCCCCTGGATTGAGGGCCGGGGACGGGCGCGGGCCTTAACAGGATGCGGCCGGGCGCGCTACTATCGGTCCCATGAAGCTTCCCTATGCCATAGACGACTCCGTGGCGCTCGCCGTAGACGTAGGCGGCACCAATACGAGCTGCGCGCTCGTGGCCGCCCGAGGGCGCGGCCTCTCGCCTCTACTGGAACGACGGTTTTCTACGAAGGCCGAGCCGTCATTGATCGAGCCGCTCGCACGATTCCTCGAAGAGGCCAAGGCCACGGGGCTACCCCCGCCAGGGGCCGCCTGCGTAAGCGGAGCGGGTCCCGTGGAAGGGGGCAGGCGCATCAGGCTCACGAACGCGGCCTGGGACATCGACGGTGACGCGGTAGAGGCCCTGGCCAGGGTACCGACGATGGTAATCAACGACTTTAGCGCCATAGCCTGGGGCGTGCTCCTCCTCGATCCGGACGACCCGGCCGAACTTGCTCCGCTCCCGCCGCCGTGCGGACCGCTCCCGCAGGTTGACGCGCGGGGACCCCTCGTCGTCATAGGGGCCGGTACCGGCCTGGGCTTCGGCTTCGCCTTCCGCGACGGCGCCGTGCCCCGGGTCTACCCGTCCGAGGGCGGCCACGCGTGCCTCCCGGCCTACGACGACGAGACGAGGGCCCTCGCGCGTTGGCTCCAGGCGCGCTACGGCTACGCGGCGGGAGCCGAGGCCGGAGTGTCCGGGCAGGGCATAGCCAATATCTACGAATTCCTTACCTCGGGAGAGGGCGACGGTATCGCGCCGACGGGCGGCCCCGCCCGCGTACGCGACGCGCTCGGCGTCATGGCCCGCGAGGCGGGCGAGCGCCCGGCCGCGGTGGCGACCGGGGCCGCATCGGGCGATCCCGCCTGCACGCGGGCCATGGACCTCTTCGTCCGACTGTACGCCCGCGTCGCGGCAGACGCGGCCTCGACCTTCCTCCCGACGGGCGGTATTTTCCTCGCCGGCGGAGTAGCCTCTAAGAACATCGAGCGCTTCGTCGAGGGGCATCGCTTCATGGAGACCTTCCTCCGCGGCTACCGCGAGCACGTCAGGGCGATAGCGGCTGCGACGCCCGTCTTCGTCGTCAGGGACTACAGCATATCGCTCTACGGCGACGCCTTCGCGGCGCTGGCAGGCCATGGCGCGGGCGAGCGCGAGGGAGACGCATGATCGGCCGGGCCTTGCGCGCCGACATGGAGCGGAAGCGCATAGACGTCGAGGCGACGCTCGAGCTCCTCGAGGATATTAACGCCGGGCGCCGAGGGCGCGACCCGTTGCCCGCGGTCAAGGGCGTACCTCCCGTGGACGGCGTAGCCGTGGTGCAGGCGGGCCCGGCGATAGGCTATCGCGTCGACCCGGGCTCGGCCCGCGAGCGGCTCGAGTCGCTCGGACTCGCGCTACCGGCCACGGCTAGGCGGGAGGGTGGCCGGCTATGCTTCGGCGCCGAGGCCCTGCGCGAGCTCGGGGAACGGCTCTACGCGCGGACGGCCTGGGGCGTCCTTAACGGCGGCTCGGCCACGAGCTACGCCGACGTCAAGAAGAACGCCGCCCTGGGCCCCGGCGTCTTCGAGGCCCTGCGGCCGGGCTTCGAACGGCTGGCTCCCCTCTGCGAGGGACGACCCAAGGGGCTCGCTCCGGCCTACGTCAACCCGGACGGCAGCCCGGGGGAGAGCTTCCTCGTACTCAAGATGAGGGCGGCCTTGCTTAAGGCCGCCCGCTACGCGGAACGCTTCGGGCGCCCGGTGCGCCCGGCGCTGCCGTTCTTCCAGATGACGAGCGACGGCACCGACGGACCCCTCGCGGAGGCCTACGCATCGTACCGGGAACACCCCTGGCTAGCCGGCCTCATCGAGTCGACCGGCAGCGATCCCACGCGGCCGCGCTCCGCCCGGCAGCCCCTGCTCGCGGCCTTCTCTCACTCGGCCGAGGGCTCGCCGCGCCGCGTCTTCGACCGGGCCTACGGTAGGCAGGACTGCGCCCTGGCCCTGCCCGGCGGGCACGGGCAGGGCTTCGCCGTACTCGCGGGCGTCTACCGGGGGCTCCTTGCCGACGGTTACCGCTACGCCTACCTCGGCAACGTCGACAACGTCGGCTACTCTCCCGACCCCGCGGAGCTCGCGGTCATGGCCCTGTCCGGCGCGGAGGCGGCCTTCGAGTTCTCGTACAGGACCCCGGTGGATATTAAGGGCGGCATATTCGTAGAGACCCTGGACGGACGACGCACCGTGGCCGATATCGGGCAATCGATCGACTTCGCTCGGGTCCGCGAGCTCGAGGCCGCGGGCGAGCGAGTGCTCTTTAATTGCGCCACGGGTCTCTTCGACCTGGAGCGCCTCGTGCCGAGGCTCGACGAGATAGCCAGGCGCCTACCCGTGAGGATCTCGGACCAGGATAAGGACTCGGGCCGCTATAGCCAGGCCGAGCAGTCGACCTGGGAGGTCGTGGGGCTCCTCGACGAGCCCCTGGGCTTCGCGGTGGAGAAGGGCGAGCGCTTCATAGCGGCCAAGCTCCTCTCCGAGACCCTGCTAGCGAGCGCGGGCCGAGCGGACGGTTCCGAGGCCGGCTCGGGCGGCGTCCTACGCGACTTGCCCCCCGACGTCGCCGCGGCCGGCCGGGAGCTATCCTCGGGCCTCCGGCGCGCCCTGGCCGGTCCCTGCGGCCTCAGGCTCGAGGGGGGCGCGTGGAAGGCCTAGGAGATTTCTTTCCCGCCGCTTCGTATGCATGGTTCGCCGTCGCCTACGTCGCCTTCATCGCGAGCGGAGCCTTGCCCTCGGAGGCTCGTCCGGGGCGAAGGCCTCCGGCCCGGGTCATCCTGGATAGGGGGCTCTTCTTCATCGCCGTCTTCTTCGCGCCGCTCCTGGGCGCCCAAAGCCTGGGGCTCGCGCCTCGATCCATGGGCTTATCGCTCGGACGTCCGGCCGAGTGGGTGCCGCTCACGTCGGCGCTCTCGGCGCTGGCCTACGCTATCGGCCGCTTCTCGAGGAAATCGGCGGCGGATAAGGCATCCTATCCGCAGTTCCTACCCGCCCGCTGGGACGTATCGACCATGCTGCTCGAGGTCCTTTCCTGGGCCGCCTATCTCCTGGCCTATGAGTTCGCCTTTCGGGGCTACCTGCTCGCCGCCGTCATGCCGCTCGGCCCTTACTCAGCGGTCGCCGTCACGACGGCGCTTTACGCGGTAGCGCACCTGCCGAAGAGCGCGAAGGAGGCCGCCGGCGCCCTTCTCTTCGGAGTCGTCGCCGCTGCCCTGGCGCTACGCTACGGGAGCTTCCTCCCGGCGTTCATCGCGCACCTCGCCATAGCGCTCGGCAACGATAGGGGAGCCTACCTGGCAAGCTCCCGGTAGGCGCGACTCATGGATCCCGGCTGGGCGAGCGCCGGGATAGGTAGGCCTCCGCCGCGAGGCGCAGTCCTTCGGGAAAGGCCGTCACGGGGCTGAAGCCTAGACGGTGCCTAGCCTTTGCGTTCGAGAAGACGTAATCGACCGTGGATCGACGGACCCGATAGGTGGTGAGGGGCGGCCCCTCGACGCTACCCGCGAGTCGGTAGGCCGCCTCGAGGGCGCGGGCCGCGACGAGCGCCAGGGCTCGAGGGAGCCTGCGCGGCCTCGGCAAGAGCCCGAGCGT
>CAZNNA010000059.1:7224-13946 GCA_964573825.1 uncultured Treponemataceae bacterium | reverse complement strand
CGCCGCCGTAGACGCGGAAGACCGGGCTGGCGTTCTCCGCGCCGAAGAGGAAGCCCGCCGCGCTAATCTCGGGTACCGCTATGCCGGCTGCCGTGAGGTCAGCCTTCAACTGCGTCACCTGGGCCTCGGTGATCGCGACCCCGTCATAGGTCATGGCGCTCTCGACGCCGCCCTTGACGGCCGACCTGCCTACGGAGAGGCCGACGCCTAGGTAAGGCTCAATGAAGAGTATTGACTTGGAGGCCTGGACCGTGAAGTCGAAGCTGTCGGTGGTCCAGCCGAGGGCAAGGTTAGGCTTCGTGACCGCGAGCGTGTGAGGAGCCGAGTCGGGAGTCGTGAAGGTGAAACTCTGAGACTCGATGCCGAGCGGCATGGCCACCGAGCCGGAGAGGCGGTTATAGCCGGCGCCTATCGCCAGGTCCGGGAGGAGTATGCCCTGCTTGAGGATGGCGTAGCGCAGGTTACCGCCTATGAGCGTGTAGTCGAGCGTGACGCCGCTGGAGGCTAGGCTCGACTTGACGCCATCGGGAATCATCATGCCCTTGAGGCCGATGTCGAAGGGCAGGATGATGCCGCCGAGCTTGGCGGCCACGGCCACGGCCGGTATGGGTAGGCCCAGGGCCTGGAGCTGGGCGGGAATCGTCGTTACGCCCATCGTCCCGAGCAGGGTCGTGACGTCGGCGAGCGGCACCGTGGTGAAGCCTAGCGCCGCGCCTACGCCGAAGTGAGGGAAGCCGCCTATGTAGGCGTCCGACCAGGCGCCGCCCACGGTCGCGTTATAGGAGAGGGTAGGGGCTACCTGTCCGGCGAAGGCCTCGAAGCCTGTCTTGAAGGTGGCAAGGCTGGGCGACTGGGCCCAGCTCGCCGAGGCCAGCATGGCGAAGAGAGTACAGAGCGCTATTCGTTTCATCGTAACCTCCGTTAGGGGCGCCCGGCGACGGGGGCGGTTCCTCGCCTCGTCGCGACGCCGTAGTGAGAAGTATAGCGCTCCGTGAGTAGAAAACACCAGGGATGTTCAATGAATGGACAAGATCGCGTCGCGGATTTTCTTGGATCGCCAGGGCCCGCCCGACGCGTCGTGGATCTCCAGGTGCAGGTGCCCGCCGTGGCCCGGCTTCCGGGCGTTGACGCCGGTATTGCCGCCCCGCCCGAGTTCCTGGCCCGCGGCCACGAACTGGCCGGCCGAGACGGTCACGTCGCTTAGGTGAAAGTACGCGTAGTAACGCTTGTGCGCAGGATCGTATACGATGGCGCCGTTACCCGCCTTGGGCGAAAGGCCGCCGGATACATAGAGCGATGGCCTGTCGCCGCCCGACCAGTCGTCCGATGCTGCCACGACTATGCCGCTCGTCATGCTCCGCACCACCGGGCCCGTCTCGTTGCGCCCCTTGCGCGATAGGCTCGTGAAGAAGACGTCGAGCGCGTACTGGTGCGAGTGCTTGAGCGCCTTCTCCTGCGGTATCCAGCGATCCTTCTTGGCTAGGGGCGACGCGGGGCCGTTATCGAGGCTCCTTGCCGCCTCGGATCGCCGCCAGAGCGCGTCGAGAGCCGCCTCAAGGCCTAGCGTGGCCGACCTGGTTCCGGGTAGGGCGTCCCGCAGGGTCGCGTAGGCCCTGCCGTAGGCCCCGGCGGCCTTGGCGTCGGCGAGTAGCTCGGGCTCGTCCCGGCGGGAGACGAGCCTGGCCTGGAAGAAGCTAGCGGGCGGCAGTATCTCGCCGATGGCGCGGTCGGGCGAGCCGCCGGCGGCCTCCACCGCCTTGGCCCAGGACTCCGCCCGCATGGCGGCCAGGGTCGCGTCGGCGCCCTCGAGGGCCTGCGGCCGTAGAATGGCCGCCTGGAATCGCACGAGCTCCAGGTCGCTCATCCGCCTGATAACCGTAGGGGGCGCCTTGACCGGGCGCGGCTCTAGCGGCTCGGCCCAGCGCACGCCGGGGCGCTCGCCTTCCGCTATGGCCCTGCCATCTATCGCGCCGTCGACGGGCATGGCCTTGGCCGCCAGGAGGGCCTTCTCCGGCCCCGCGGCCAGCGCTACCGCGGCCACTCCGACGAGCCAGCACGCCGCCAGCAGAAAAGCCGCCATGAAAGCACGCTTGACCAACGCTCCCCCTCGCCGGCTCCCGACCGGACAGCCAGTCTAGCCGGGGGAGGGGAGGGGGTCAAGGGAAAAGGGGTAAGCTAGCCACAGATCTTAGCGCTATCAGACGACGATAGAAAAGGGATTACCGAGCCTATCGTTTTGACTATACACTTATAGCGGAGGCTGAACCATGGCTAAGAAGAACAAGGCGAGAGCCGTAAGAGCGGAACGGAAGCGAATCGCCTTCTGGATAGCCGGCATCTTCGTCGCGGCGGGCCTCGCGGTTCTCGGGCTTACTATATCGCTAATAAGCGGTCCTTTACGGATCGCGCTCGACGGATTAGGGGAGCGCGAGGAACGCGCCTTCCTCTCTACGCTCACGGCGCAGGCCGGGACGAGCAATTTTAAACGCGTGCCAGAATCATCGAACGGCTTTCTCGGGCGATTGTCGCCACCAGACATCATAATGACTCGCCTCGGCATTCGCCAAATTGTACAGAACCCTACGCCTGCTCGTTTCGACGATGCCTTGCTCCGTTCCCGGCTTGCCCCGCCGCTCGCCGCCCTAGCCGATGAGTATGGAGCCCTTCCGCTGCTTGTAGACGGGCTCGAGACAGCCTGGCACAGACCGACTTTTTCTGTGAAGCTACTATCGCCGCCGCTCGATGCCGGAGCCCTCTATCATGCCGCGACTATGCTCAAGGAACGCGGCAAACCCGTTATCCTCTTCGCCGGAGGAGACGACGAGACCCTGCTCCTCCTCGTATCGGCGCTCTGCGCGGCCAAGGGAGGAAAGCGCGGTTACGTGGACGCCGTCGCAGCCATACGTAGGGCAATGGCCGGGCATGAACGAGAAACCCTCGCCGCTTCGTCCGTACTCTCGGCCGCGATCACCGAGCTTCGCTCCTGGCAAGACTCAGGATTCTTGCACGAGGAATGGTATCGGCTATCTAAGGATCATATTATTAAAACTATCGAGTCTTCTCCCGTGCCCATCGTTTTCCAGACGCTTTCCGATAGGAGGACCGTACCCTACCAGGCCATTTTCGATTACGGTTCCGGGTCCTTCCCTTCCTACGGATCCTCCCGCGTGCTCGTAGCCCCCATTACCGGAGCCGTTGTTGCGGCCTCGGGCAATCGCCGAGAACGGGCACTCCTCCTACTCGCGCGCCTGTCGTCACCCGACGGGGCCCTGGCCCTGGCCCTAAGCTCGGGCAAGGCCCCCGCGCCAGGAGCCAGCAAGGCGCCCGACTCCCAGGCCGCCGCCCTGAGTTCCCTGGCCGCCTCGTCCGAGGCAATAGTGGCCGGCTTCTTCCTGGACTGCTTCTCCGACGCGGCGGCCGCCCGCTCCCTCGCCGAGGCGATACGGGCGGCCGTCAGGGACTAACTAGAACCCTATGTAACGCACGACGCGGTAGAGGTTCCCCGGCGTGAAGCCTACCGCGGCCGTCCAGCCTCCGGTCGAGGGGGTCGGGTGGGCGGCTATGGAGGTGCGTACGTTGCTGGCCTTGTAGTTCATGGCCGCGGTCATGGTCTCCCAGCCGCCCTCCGCGACGCCGTCACCGTTCAGGTCGAGGCTCGCGTCGTAGTAGGTGATATGAACCCCGTCGAAGGAGTTGATCCTCGACAGGTAAGAAATGTACGGCGTCGTTCCCCGTAGGGTCAGGTCGGTCCACATGGCCGAGCTCGCCAGGACCTGGCTCGAGCCGAAGGCATAGCGCGTATTTCCGTCGCTCGGGTTGTTCGTGGACCTGAGGTAGACGAGCTCGCCCCTGCTGTTCTGGAAGGCGATGTGCAGGTAGTTGGAGCTGTCGATCCTGGCCGCGATGTAATCGACCACGGTGCCCGCGTTGGCGTCGCCGGCGGCCAGCACGGACTGCACGGTCCAGAGATCCTGGTTTCCCTTGGGATTGGCGCTATTGGCCCTGGCCAGCTTGAGCACGTTACGGTCGGCGTCGTAGTACACCACCACCGGACGGCCGGTACTCGTCAGGGTGATGGCGGACATCTCGCCCGTACCGCCCGAGACCTGGAGCCCGTCGGTGAAGCGTGCCGCGCCGAGGGCTAAGGACGATCCGTCGGTGTAGGACGCGGTATCGTCCGCGTCCGCTCCTCCGTCGAGCTTGACCCAGCTTAGCTCATGCCTATCCGCATTGCCCGGGGAAAATCCGCTTTGTACATTTGAGTATTTGATAGCGTTTGTGATCCTATCATAATACGAGATATGAACGAGGGCGTTTGCCGCGTCGCTTGAACGAATCGTCCTGAGATTCTTAAACTGCTGAAGCATCCTGTTGTGGTAAAAAAGCTCGAATCGGTATGTCTGCTGGTCGTCTCTGCCGACGTAAATGGAAGGAGCCTGATAATCATATAGGTATAAGCCTCCAGCTTGATCGGCGTTCCTTACCCAGTCTGTCGTATTGCCGCCATGGTAGTTAGCTGAATAAAGTACGTTAACCCTTCTCGTGGCTCCAGCGCCGACGACCGAGATCGCCGTTTCCTCAGAAGGATCATAGGTATAAAAGACTGATTGCGCCGTACCGCCAATGCCCGAGTAGTAGACCCTGGCGGTGGAATAGTTACTAAATGACGCATAGAGAGCGCCTCCGCTATCCATTCCCATCGAAGGATAGACCGGATTATCGCTGCCGGCGAAGAAGTCAGCGGCATCGGATTGCCATGCCCTGACAAGACGGTCGTCGTTCCAGTAGTCCGTCTCCGGGCGATTGGCCAGGGCCTCCTTGTTGCAGTCAAGCCTGTTGTCGTTCAGGTTGTTGATCGATCGAACGCCGTTGACCACGATGCTTAGGTAGCCGTCCTTGGCAGTGGTCGGCAAGGTAAAGGTCGCCGCGCTACTCGACTGGACGCTATAGGTCGGAATGGCCGTGGTGGTCGTGGTTCCCGCCCTGTCGCTCGACAGCGATAGGCTCGCGGTCCCGGCCGTTCCCAGGTTGAAGCCTGAGATACCGTTACTCGCCTCACCCCTGAGGAGGGAGACGGCCCCGGCTCGCGAGCGATGGGTGTTGTAGGTGGGGTTGCGCGTGACGGCTCCTATGTACGGTACCACGTCGACCCTAAGGCTCGGGCGATTATTGCTGGCCGGGTCGGCCGTGGGGCTAGCGGTCTCGCTGGAGGCGTTGGCTTGGGGTGCTGTTCGCTTGTCCTCAACCATGGCCCGTATCGCCACGTCGGTCGCGGCCACGCCCGCAAGGCGGGAACTGTCCCAGGACAGGGTCCAAAGGACCCGATGCCCGCGCTGATCAAGATAGTCGTCCGTGACGCTAACCTTCCAGCCCTGGGCATCCCAGCGATCCAGGCCGGTCCACGTGCCGCCCGAGTAGCTTGCGACCTGGTGGTAGCTACGCGCGAGCGTCTCGGGCGTGCCATTACCGTCGGTATCGAACTGGGCCTTGGTGGCTGCGGCGCCCGAGAAACCGAAGCCGTCTACGTTCAGCCAGAGCCGCTCGAGCCTTTGGTCATCGTAGGCCGAGCCCCGTATGACTATGCGCCCGGAGACCTTGGGATCGGCATCGGCGAGGGCGGCCGCTGCGCCGGTCAACGCCGCCGTCTCGACGTGGCCGTTTGCGGCGAGGCCCTCGTAGAGCGAGCCGGAGGGGCCAGGTCCCGCCACGAGGGGCTCTATGACGACCTTGGGCGTGACCTCGTCCACGAGGTCCAACGTGGCCGTCGCTACGCGCATAAGGGATAGGCTACTTACGCCAGGAGTCGTTTCCTCCGTGCTGTCCCAGACGACCAGCTCAAAGACTATTGGCCCGTCCGGGAGCCCTAGGCTGGCTAGCACGATAGGCTCGTCTGAACCCGCGTGCCTGATCCTGAAGGGCTGGAGGCCATCGGTGCCTGGGTCGGCGTCGACCGGGCTCAGGGTGGCCTCGGTCGCGCCGAGCCTTAGGTACGCATAGAGGTCGCCGTTACCCTGGGTCACGACCGGAAGGATGGAGACGGGCGTCTCCTTGATCCGGAAGGCGGTGGTCACGGAGAGTCCGTCGGTCGAAGGACTCGCGTAGGCGTACTGGGCCCGTTCGTTGGCCGAGATAGTACCATTACGGTCCAGGTCGGAACCGAGCCAGATCGAGGCGATGCGAGGCGCGTTGTTCTGTACCTTATAACCGTTCGTCGATCCGGCGCTCATATTGCCGCTCGAGTCGAAGGCGACGTAGTGTATCTCGATAGGCCCGTCCGGGATGTTATGGGAGTCAAGGTCTACGAACCAGGTATACGTCGTGCCTTGGTTCTGCCGGAGGTACTCTACGAAGCCGTCGCCGTCGTCTCCGTTGATGGTGGTTCCGGCCGCGTTCCAGCCTTCCGACGAATTCTTATGGTCAACCTGTAACGCGAGCCTCAAGGTGTACGCGGCTAGGGAGGTATCGACCGTGCCGCCTGACCAATCGACGCGGCCGCTCGGGCGGTCATAGGCGCTGACCATGCGCCTATAGCCCCCGATGATGATGGTTTGACCCTTGGCTATGGCGTCATTGCCCGCCAGGGCGTCGTCGACGAGCCAGGTGTCTCCACGTATATCGGCGTTGCCCGTCATGACGGGCGTACCGGACGTCAGGCTCAGACTCGAGAGAGGGGCATGCTTGTTCGAGGCGCCGGGGTAATACAGCCGGTCCTGGGCGGCGGT
>CAZNNA010000059.1:0-7214 GCA_964573825.1 uncultured Treponemataceae bacterium | reverse complement strand
GCTGCGCACCGAGTTCCTCTTCCTCGACCGCACCGCCGCGCCGGATGAAGAAGACCTCTACGCGGTCAATATCGGAGCCTATATCCTGGGCCGTGCCTCGAACCTTGTACCAGCCGTCGCTGTTCTGTACCGTCGCGGGCGTCGCCTCGGCGTCGAGCGCTGCGGTCGGGGCCTGGGTGTCGGCATGGAGGCGCATGGCAAGGGAGGATTCTCGCGCCGGCGCCGAGACGTCCAGGGCCGTCACGGTGAAGTTCCAGGTGAGCGAGGCGTTCGGGGGGCACTCAACTCGTAGGGCCAGATCGATACGCTTGTGGCTACCGTCAGCCGCCGCGGCAGGGTTTTTTAGCTCGAAGCTTCCAGTGTCTCCCGAGTAGGCGCCGCCGGAGAAGGCAATCGATCTGATAAAGGGACCGGCGCCGCTAATGGCTATGGACTTGATGGCCGTCTCGTCCTCGATGGAGCCGCGGAGCGTGAAGCTCCCTCGTACGTGCATACCGAATTCATAGGGAGATTCATCTCCGTTGCCGGCTATGCCGTCCGGGTCGATATGGAAGGGTAGGATGGAGCCGAGCTGCGGTACGTCGTTGTCTATCCGTAGCTCCACGGCCGGGGTCCAGGGACCGACGACTCCGTAGATGTCGACCGCCCTTACCCTGACGTTGATGATCTTAGTAGCGGCGCCAGAGGGGTTGAATTCCCCTGCGGAGTTGATGGCTTGGTACCAGTTGCTCGAGCCCGAGACGCTCTTGCCGTTTCCTCCCGCGAACCAACCGCCTATCGCGTCGTCGGCTGCGTCGAAGAGGCCGTCGCCGTCGGTATCGATCTGCATGAAGACTTCGGCCACCCCGTCGTCGTCCAGGGCCGTACCGTAGACCCTGATACTACCGCCGAGCGTAGCGCCGGTATCGGGATAGCTTATGGCCGCCCGGGGCTTGTCTCCGTCAGGGTCGATGCGGAGGCTATAGGGGTAGATCGTGAAGCTGGTTTGAGAGATATCAACCGGGCCGCTCCAGGCGAGTTCGCCCGTGGCCGCTATATATTCAGTCAGGATTCGTACGTCGTTCCCGATGACGATCGCCTGTCCGCGCGCCAGCATGGGGTTGTTTCTGAGAGCCGTCGAGAGGAGCCTCGTTGTAGAGGGGCGACTCGCACCGCTGCCCGAGATAGGCGCGCTCTCGACTACGTTGCCAGAGGCATCGGCCGCCCTGACTACCATCGGTAGGAGGTAGAGGCTGACGCCCGTGTAGGTGTCTGGGAACGATTCGTCGGGAGTGATGAAGCCGTCGACGCGATCCGTCCCAGTGAAGGGAATCTCCCAGAGGAAAATGCTTCCTGATACGTCCTTCGGCGCGTCACCGGCGTAGTCCAGTCCTAGTCGGTAACTGACCGAGGCAAGGCCGGCGCCCGAGTCTGAGGCAGTGCCCTTGACGACGAGTTCTCCGTTGACAATAGCCGCGCTCGCGGGGTTCAGGAAGGAGAGCGATGGAGGAGTATTATCGACGAACACGGACCTCGTGGCTTGGGCCGCGAGTCCCGAGTTGTCGGCGACCTGTATGGCGACGGTCTTGGCCCCGTCGCCCATGGCGGCTCCGTCGCAGGGAATAGGAGCGGTTTGGAAGACCTCGAAGCCTCCGCTCGAGCCAACCTTGCTCGCCGGATACGTCGCGCCGCCAACCGTCACGCTAACGCCATCGCTCTTGATGCCGTTGGCGTCCCTTGCGAGTACCCTAACGGCAAAGCTCTGCGAGGCGCCTCCGACGGGCATGTTGCCGCTCATCTCCACCGGGGTAGCGAAGCTAGCGGGCGTGCGCGAGTCTATGTAGATGCTACCGTTTACCTCGGGAGCTATCGTGTCTACCTTAAAAGCGACCGGCCAGACGGAGGGCGGGGAGCCCGCCTGCGGCTTATAGTTGCCGGCAGATAGCTCTATACGGAGGTTGTCGTAGAACCAGCTCGGGCTAGCCCCGTCCCTGACGCGTAGGTAGAGGCTCTTGTCTCCCTCTCGCACCGCCGGGTCGGCTACTATCTGGGCTACGTCGAAGCTCCAGGTTCCGGAGCTGAGTACGAGCGGATGCCACGTCGAGCCGTCGAGGCTGGCCTCTATGGCGTTAACGCCGTCGTCGTCGACGACGCTGCCGTAGACCGTCGTCGTCATCTTAAGGAGACTCGTTTCGCTGGCCTTGATATTGGTAAGCCGTATTATAGGTATATCGCTTGATTGATCGATGGTGATGATTCGTTCGAGGAACGTCTGGTTCTGGGCCTCGTCACTCGCTCGAGCCCTAAGCCTTAGCTGGACTCCTGGTTCGATAGCGTCCGAGTCATAGCTTGCGAGGTCGTAGTCGAGGGTATTAAGCGCGACCGTCCAGGAGAAGGTGCCGCTCGAGACGAGCGGTTCCCAGAGGCCGCTCGCCACGTTATAGGACGTAATAGCGACTGACTGGAGGCCTTGGGTGTCTGAGGCGGAACCCGTTACGGTGATGGTTCCGTTCACGACGGCGCCATCGCCGTGGGACGAGATAGCCACGGTCGGAGGCGCGTAGTCGATGAGTACCGTGAAGCTCGTGGTCGAGTGCCTTCCCGCCTCGTCGGTAACGCGTACGTAGACCGTCTTCTGTCCCTCGGCTGGATCCGAGTCCTTGCTGATAGCCAGGCTGGCGTTCCAGGTCCCAGCGGCTGCGTTACCTGAGCCGAGGATGGCCCAGGTGATCGTATCAGGATTAGAGAAGTCGGATGAGCCGAGCCTTGCGGCCACGGACTTGACTCCTGAATGAGGATCGCTGGCATTGACCGATAGCGATAGGCTAGAGCCGTCCTTCAACTTAACGAGGCCAGTCGGAGAGCTGACGTTGGCGGCCGGCGCCTCGGTATCGACCCGTACGGTCTGGGGGGCCGAGTCCGTGAGGTTGCCCGCTAGATCGGCTGCCCTAAAACTCAGGCTATGCGTACCGGCGGGAATGGCCGCGGTTCCTACCCAATCAGGATTTTGGTAGCTCAGCTGATTCCAGGCGCCGCCGTCAAGACTATAGGCAACCGAGGCTACGCCGCCGCCTGCGTCGCTAGCCGCGACCGCGAGGGCGTTTGATTCGCTGAGGCGCCAGGCTCCCGACAGGTTGCTGATCGAGACGAGCTGGGGCGCGACCGTATCGACGCGGACGTTCCTCCGAAGGATGGTCGTCTTGCCAGCCGCGTCCTTGGCCGTGAAATCGAGAAGATATAGCCCGTTGGCTAGGCCCGTATCGGCTCCCGGGCCGTCGGTATCGACGTCGAGAGTATAGGACCAGGCTCCGCCGACCCCGACGGGAACGACGACCGGCGGTCCTCCGTTTACCGAGACGCTCAGCGACTCGCTGTCGTGCAATGCGTTCGAGTCGCTCGCCAGGCCGGTAAAGCCCAGGTTAACGTTGATATGCCTCGTATCCGTGGTTCCGACCGCGGTCTCGGACAGCTCTGGCGGCTCGGTGTCATAGAAGAACGGTATGGTCCTCTCGGTGACATTCCCAAGCCTATCGCTCGATCTCACCCCGAGGGTCTTGGAGCCCTGGGTTACGCCAAGGTCGACGTTAGCCGACCAGCTTCCCGCAGCGAGGCTCATCGATGTCCAGGTCGTCCCTCCATCGAGCGAGTATTCTACGTCAGCGGTACCATCGAAGCCTGACCCGCCCGATTCGTTGGCGGTACCGGCTATGGTATAGTTTCGAATGGCGGAGGAGCCACCCTGAAGGGGGGCCTCGACCGTTAGTGTCGGACCCCGGGTATCAATGTGGATCTTGCGGTACACGATAGTCTGGCGGTCGGCGCCGTCCGTCGCCGTGACGGTTATATCGTAGAGGCCGTCGCCCGTATGATCGATCGGTGCCGGTAGGGTCCAGGCCCAGGAACCGTCGTCCGTCGCGTCGCGGAGTACCTCGACGGCCGCGCCGTCCTTCTGGTAACTCACGACGACGTGCTTGATGCCGTTGGCGTCGCTCGCGCCTCCGCCGAGAGTCACGGCGGTTCGCGAGAAGGCTATGGCGCTGCCGAGCCCCGATGAAGATTCGCTCAGGGTCGGAGGAGCCTGGTCGACTATGAAGGTAACCGTTGCCGGCGATTCCTGGACATTGCCAGCCCGATCGTAGGCCCTGGCGTGTAACGAGCGAGGCCCCTCGCCCACGGTGGAGAGGTCTAGCGTCGCGCTCCAGGCGCCAGTACCCTCGGCCGCGGTCCAACCGATCTTTCCGGGTACCGAGTACTCGACGCGAGAGACCCCGGAACCCACGTCCGAGGCCGTTCCCCTGATGCGGTAGCTCGAACCGAAGAGGAGGGCGCTCGGCGCCGGGTCGAGTATGACGCTCTCGGGCTTGTCGAGATCTATGGTAACGGTACGCGTATAGGCCCGAGTATTACCGGCGACGTCTCGGACTGTTATGGAGTACTCATAGCTGCCGGTAGAAACGCCGCCGATAGGCAGGACTGCCCCTGAAGACCAGGCCTGGCTAGTACCGCTCAGGCTTTCGATCATTAAGACTTCATCGCTTGCCGGGTCTCCGTCTTTGCGCTGCACGATACGCACCGAGTATAGCCCGTTGGTGTCACCTGCGACGCCTGATATGGCGAAGGCAGCCCCGGCGCTCTCGGGCGCAACGATCGTGCTCGAGGGGTCGGCCTGATCGAGGCCGTAGAGGACCGTCGCCGTTCCGCTATTGCCGGCGATGTCGAGCGCTCGGACGTAGAGACGCTTGCCGTTGCCTTCTCCGAGCGAGTCGACCGCTACCTGGGCGCTCCAAGTCGCGCTTCCGGTCGCCGGGATCCAGGTGCCGTCCTGGCCGTCGCTGCTATCGGCGGATACTTCGACGCGCACGACGCCGCCGCCGTCTGAGGCCGTACCCGATACCGACAGGTTGGCGCCCCGCTGCCAGGAGCCGGCGCCCGGGGCGGCGATCGACAGCTCAGGCGGGGTCTTGTCGACCACCGCGCTCAGGCTGGCGAAGCCCGTCTTGCCGAACTGATCCGTGGCGGTGATGGTATAGAGATAGGTACCCTCGCCGAGTCCGTTCGCGGCTATGGTCCAGGCCGCCGCGCTCCCGCCAAGCGTCACGTCCCCTGGAGCGCCTCCGTCCTTACGTACCACGGCCCTGAGCGGACTCGTCGAATGCAGGGCAGTCCCGTCGCTGGCCGTGCCTGTGATGGTGAAGTCGCCTTTATGGAAGGAGCCGCTAGCCGGAGCGCTTATGCTCACGACGGGATCCGTACGGTCGATGACGAAGTAGATCGTGACAGGCGCACCGGCTACGCCATTGATATCGCTGAACGAGAGCGTGATGGCGTGAACGCCTTCGCCAAGGCTCGAGAGGTCGTGCTCGAAGAGGCAGCCGGTGCCCTGGGCCGTTCTCGTGCCTGCGGGGATGGACGCCGCTCCATTAACGGATATGCGTATGCTAGCTATAGCCACCCCGTCGTCATCGCTAACGGTGCCGCTCACCTTGGCTCCCGACTCGAGTAGGTTCCCTGCGGCTTCTTCCGGTGTGTCGTAGGCAGGATTGAGATTGAGGCGTCCTAGGAAGGGCCTATCCGAAGCCTGGTCCACGACGTAATTGCCTCGGACTACGCTTTCATTGCCGGCTCGGTCGAGAGCCTTGACCCATAATCGTACGGGGCCTGCCGCAAATTGCGTTGTATCTATAGTCGTGGCGTAGGGCGGTCCCGGCCACTCGACGTATCCCGGGGTGTTCCAGCTAGGTTCGGCCGCGACCTCGGGTAGAATCCATCTCCGAAGAGACTGGATGCCGTTGGCATCGGAGGCCGAGACCGCCAGGTCTACGACGCCGTTTATCACGTTCGTCCCGGAGACCGGGCTCACGTTGGTTATGGCGAGGGTCGGTTGTGTCTGGTCATAGGTAATCGATCGCATGAGAGTCGTGGCCTTGCCCCCGACCGTAGAGAGGATTATATCGTAGTTATAAAGGCCGTCTCCCAGTCCCGAGGCGGGCATGGGATCGCTCTCCACGCCGCTAATGCTGCTCGTAGAGAGTGGAATGGTCTGGACGAGCTCATAGGGTGAGCCATTGTAGGATTGGCGTATCTCTATACGGCCGAGCTGAGTCGAGTGGGCGCCATTGAAGCTAAAGCGGAACGGCGTGCGCCTAAAGAGTTCCGTCGGACTGATCGTGGTCTCTGAGAAGACGGGAGCGGCGGCGTCGACTGTAAAGGGGATGAGGTTGGAGGACTTCGTTATACTCTCTGCTGAGGCGGTAAGACGGATGGCGTATTTCCCGGGGTCAAGGTCGCTTGCTCCATTCTTGAGATCTATGGCGAAGTTTGCGGCGTTTCCTACGATGGTGACCTTGATGCCGTCTAAATCGTCGTCTGATGTGTTTGATACGGTGATTATGCGAGCGCCGTCATAGACGTATAATTCCGCGGTGATCGTGTTTTTACCGATGGGGCCTGCCGTTGAAGGAGGAATGATGGCTCCCGTAATCTTTGATCTCGGAGCAAGAACGTTCTCGTCGACGGTGCCGTCGCTCTTAAGGTTTGAGAAATCGAACGCTATCTGGGGCTCCGCCTCGAAGGCGAAGTCCGCTAGGCGCCCCTGGCTGGGACCGAGCCTCGAGGACCGCAGGGCCTCCACGCTTACGCCGGATTGACCGATCGTTCCGTCCTGGTCGAGTCGGCCGAGCTCGTCCATAGAGGGAAAGCTAGCCTGAGCGTTCTTGGTTTTTACAATATCCGAGCGATGAAAATAGTAGCTGTTCCTGTTGCCTGCGACGTCGGTAACTACGACATCGAAGTAATAGGTGCCATCGGGTTTTCCTCGCAGGATAGCATCCTTTAATGCGAAGCGAGTCGTCCAGGTGTTTGTTCCGTCGGCTTCCTGGGGGCCGGCTAGGATGGTGCCGTCAACCAGGACGATGCTCACCTTAACGTCGGCGATAGGAGAGCGATCGAAGACCTCACCCTTGATATCGATATATGCGGAATGCATGGCCGAATCAGGGGACCTGGTCATCGGACTCGTCACGAGGACGGTCGGTGGCTTTTTATCTATGGAGACTGAAGTGCTCCGTACCGTCTGCTTTCCCATGGCATCGGTAGCGGTTGCTTCAATGATGATGTAACCCTCGAGCTCCGGTACGCTTGCGGCCGGTATCGAAGCCCTGAAGCTTCCCGCCGAGTATACGGCATCGTATGCCTTGAGTAGCGAACCATCTTTATCCTTGAGCCGTATGACGATG
>CAZNNA010000058.1:0-13974 GCA_964573825.1 uncultured Treponemataceae bacterium | reverse complement strand
TACTCCCGCCTTGAGGCGAGCCCTGAGGCGTTCCCTGGGTAGCCCCCGCCTGGCCTCCGTTTCCCTGGGGCAGGGACGCCGCCTGGCCCGAGGGCCTGTCGCCGGGCTTGGGCCGGCGGCGCTTGGGCCTGTCGGTCGATCGGTCTCGAGGCTGGTCCGGGGCCGCGCCACGGGCCTGCTCGGGCGCGCGGGAACGGGGCTGGTCGGAACCGTAGTCGCGGGGCTGCTCCGAGGACTGAACGCGCCGGACCGGGGCTCCCCGCTCGAGCGGGGGGCGTCGCTCCATCGGCGGGCGCGGGCCGGACTGGCCGCTCGGGTACTGGGAGCGGCGACGGGAGTCGGCGCGCTTGCTGCCCTCGAGCTTGACGTCCTTGCGGGCGGCCTCTTCCTCCTCGGCGAGGGCGAAGAAGTTCTCGGGCTCTATGTCGTGGACGACGCCGGAATCCAGGAGCTTGCAGACGAAGGGGAAGCCGTAGCGGACGGCTATCCTGGAGGCTCGCTTAAGCTCGACGAGGTCGGCCACGGCTATGGACACGCCGTGCTTGCCGGCTCGCCCGGTGCGGCCCGCGCGATGCACGTAGACCGAGGGCTCCTCGGGCAGGTCGAAGCTGATGACGTGCGAGACCTCGGGTATATCGAGTCCCCGGGCGCCGAGGTCGGTCGTGATGAGCCAGCGCGCCTTGCCCGAGGAGAAGTCCGCCAGGGCGCTCTTGCGATCGCCCGAGTCCTTGTCGGACTTGAGGAAGGCCGCCGGGAAGCCTAGGTAGTCCAGGCGCTTCTGGATGGTGAAGATGGCGGCGTTGGACGAGGCGAAGAGGAGGCATCGCTCCGGCTTTACGGCAGCCTCGAAGCGCCTGAGGAAGTCCAGCTTGGAGCGCGAGGCCGAGTGGAAGCACCAATGCTCTATGGAGGTCCTCAGGGCCTCGGCGGGGTCTATGACCAGCTTCTGCGGGTCGCGGAACCAGGGCGCCGAGCGGTCGACCGTGCGGTTGGGAAGGGTGGCCGAAACCAGGGCCCGGGCGCAGCTCGCCGGTAGGCTGGAGAGGAATTCCCCCGTTATGTCTATGGCCTCGTTCTCGAAGAGCCGGTCGGCCTCGTCGAGGACGGCCCAGAGGCAGCCCGATAGGTCCGCCTGGCCGCTCAGGGCCAGGTCGCGTATCCTGCCGGCGGAGCCGACGAGTATCTGCGGTTTCTCCGCCAGGCGCTCTATCTGGCGCTTGAGCGCCGTCGAGCCCAGGGCCATGGCTACGCGCACGGGCTTGTCCGAGGCCGCCGCCAGGCGAAGCGCCTCGCGCTCGATCTGCGCGGCGAGGTCGTGGGTAGGCGATACTATGACGGCGCGTATGGCGGTATCGTCGGCGTCGATGGCCGACAGTATGGGGGCTAGGTAGGCGAACGTCTTACCGGTTCCGGTGGCCGAGCTTATGTAGGCGTCATGCCGCGCGACGAGCTGGGGGATGGCGAGGCTCTGAATCTCGGTAGGGCCTTCGAAGCCGAGCGAGGAGAATGCCTTGGCCACGGCGTCGCTAAGCCCGAGGTCCATGAATGATTGCATCGCACGATAATCGCATATAATGGCCGTACAGGGCAATCCCTTCCCACGGCGAGCCCTTTTTTCGTATAGTAGCCCCGATGAACCTCGAAGCATTCGTACTCGGCTGCGGCGGCATGATGCCCCTGCCCCATAGGCACCTGACGAGCGTGCTCCTCCGCAGGGAGGGAGACCTCTTCCTCTTCGACGCCGGAGAGGGGACCCAGGTCTCGCTCCGGCGCCTCAACCTGCGCTGGAAGAAGATCAGCGCCATCTTCATATCGCATACCCACGCCGATCACGTGACCGGTCTGCCCGGACTCCTCATGCTGTCGAGCCAGGTCGACCGGGACGATCCCCTCTATATCTACGGGCCGCCCAAGATAGCGGAGTACGTCGAGTCCAGCCGCAGGGTGCTCGACATGTACATCAACTACGAGATAGTCGTGAAGGAATTCAAGGCGCCGGACGTCTGCTACCGGGGCGACGGGTTCGCCGTGCGCGCCTTTCCGCTCAGGCACACCAAGACCTGTTACGGCTACGCCCTGGAGGAGGAGCCTCGCCCGGGAGCCTTCCACCCCGAGCGCGCCGCCGAGCTCGGCGTGCCGCGCGGCCCGCTCTGGTCGCGCCTGCAGGCGGGAGAGACGGTCAAGTCGGCGGACGGCCGCGACGTCAGGCCGGAGGACGTGCTGGGTCCGGCCCGCTCGGGTAGGAAATTCAGCTACGTGACCGATTCCCTGTACTTCCCGGAGATAGCGCCGGAGGTGGCGGGCTCCGACCTCTTCGTCTGCGAGGGCATGTTCGAGCGCGCCCTCCTGGAGAGCGCCCTGGACAAGAAGCACATGGCCGCCTTCCAGGCCGCCGCGCTGGCGCGCGACGCCGGCGGGGTCAAGCAGCTGGGGCTCATCCACTACAGCCCGCGCTACGCGGAGCAGGAGCTCAAGCTATTGCTCGACGAGGCCAGGGAGCTATTCCCTGACACGGTGCTCACGCGGGACAGGATGCGCTTCCCCATAGACTACGTCGACTGACGGCCGGGCTGCCCGGCCGCACTGAAACCCTCGGGGCCTTCGGGTGTTTTGAGGCGCGGAGGTCCCTTCGGTCGGCGCTGTCCCGACCCCCGGGATCGCGTCTTAGACCACAACTTTTGGAGGCTCAGGTGATAGAAGTATCAGGGCTGGTGAAACGCTACGGCGGCTTCGAGGCCGTGCGGGGCGTCAGCTTCAGCGTCGGCTCGGGGCGCGTGGTGGGGCTCCTCGGGCCGAACGGCGCCGGCAAGACGACCATCATGAAGGTGCTCACGGGCTACCATAGGCCGAGCGCGGGGAGGGCCGTCCTCGACGGCCTGGACGTGACGCTCGATCCCGTCGGCGTCAAGCGCATCGTTGGCTACCTGCCGGAGGGCGTGCCCCTCTACCTGGACATGACGGTGGCCGAGTACCTCGGCTTCGTGGCCGATGCCCGGGGCCTGGGCGGCAAGGGAAATATGGCGGCGCGTTCCGGAGCCATAGACAAGGCCCTCGCGTCCTGCGGGCTGTCGGGCTTCGCGGACGTGCGCATGGAACGGCTGTCCAAGGGCTACAGGCAGCGCGTAGGTCTGGCCCAGGCCATAGTCCACGACCCCGCCATACTCATCCTGGACGAGCCGACGACGGGCCTGGACCCCAACCAGATCCTGGAGATCCGAGCCCTCATACGCTCCCTGGGGGCGGAGAAGACCGTCATCCTCTCTACCCACATACTCCAGGAGGTGGAGGCGCTCTGCTCCGAGGTGCTCATAATCAACGAGGGCGCCATAGCGGCCCAGGGCAGCGCGGCCGAGATAGCGGCCGGGCTCGAGGGCGAGGAGCGCATAGCCTGCGCCCTGCTCGTTCCGGCCGGAGCCGTCGCGCCAGGCCTCGAGGCGCTCCGGGCGGCCCCGGCCGTAGCCTCGGCCGAGTACCGCGAGCCGCCCGAGGCCGCCCGGGCCGGGGGCCCCGTCGCTACGGAGCGCGCGGGCGCCGGCAAGGCCTACCTGGCCGTCACCGCGGCCCGGGGCTCAGGCGACGAGGCCGCGGCCTCCGTCTTCGACTGGGCGGCGTCATCGGGAGCCCGGCTCGTCGAGATGCGTCGCGAGCGCCTGTCCATGGAGGATATCTTCGTCAGGCTCACGAGGGAGGACTCGAGGCGATGAACGGCATGCTAACCATAGCGAGGCGAGAGCTGAGGGCGTACTTCGACTCGCCTGTCGCGTATATCTTCATAACGGCCTTCCTGCTGGCCTCCGGGACGCTCTTCTTCTTCGTGGAGGGCTTCTTCGCCGCCGGCCAGGCCTCCATGCGCGGTTACTTCTCGCTCATGCCGGTCGTCCTGTCGGTCTTCGCGCCGGCCCTGACGATGCGTCTCTGGGCCGAGGAGCGCCGCCAGGGGAGCTACGAGCTCCTCATGACCATGCCCTTCACCGAGGGAGAGCTGGTCGCGGGCAAGTTCCTGGCCTCCCTGGCCGTCGTCGCGGCGGCCCTGGCCCTGAGCCTGCCCGTACCGCTCCTGGCCTCGCTCTTCGGCCGCTTCGACGCGGGGGCCGTGGCTACCGAGTACCTGGGGGCCCTCCTCATGGCCTCCGCCGCGTTGGGAGTCGGGCAGGCGGTATCGGGCGCCTCCAGGAACCAGATCAGCGCCTTCATGGCGACGGTGCTCGTCCTCCTGGCCCTGAGCCTCCTGCCGCAGCTGACGGTCTGGCTCAGCCTGCCCTCCGGCGTCGCGGGCGCGCTCAACTGGCTGTCCCTGTCCTATCACTTCAACGCCTTCGCGCGCGGGGTGGTGGACAGCCGGGACGTGGCGTACTTCGCCCTGGTGACCGGCGCCAGCCTCTTCGCCACGGCGCGGCTCCTCGCCGCCGGGAAGTGGAGGTAGGCCGTGATCGAAACCGTCAAGAGGCGAGAGCGCCTCGTTACCTGGCTCGTGGCCGGGGGGCTCCTCCTCGCGGCCGTTGCCTCGACCATCTACTACGCGAGGCTCGACCTGACCTCGGGCCGGACCTTTACCCTCTCCAAGGCCGCGCGAGGCCTCAAGGACGATATCCCCGAGACCGTCCGCGTCACCTACTACGTCTCCAAGAGCCTCTCCGACAGGCATCCGGGGCCGGGCGCCATCGAGGACTTCCTAAGGGAGGTCGAGGCCGCCAACGAGGGCAAGGTGAGCGTACGCGTCGTCGATCCCACCAAGGATCCCTCCGAGGCCGAGGCCCTCGGGCTGGCGCCCCAGCAGATGCAGGTCGTGGAGCGCTCGGAGCAGCGCGTTGCCCTGGTCTACTCGGGCATAGCCGTCGAGTACCTGGAGCGCTCCGAGGCCATACCCGTCATCATCTCCACCGAGACCCTGGAGTACGAGCTCATCAAGGCCGTCAGGGCCGTAGTGTCGCAGGAGCGCAGCGTGGCCGGCCTCCTCGTCGGAGACGCCGATAAGACGCTCAAGGAAGACTACCAGACCCTGGCCGGGGCCCTGGCCCAGGCCGGCTACGAGATCCGCGAGCAACGCCGGGGCGAGGCGATAGAGGACGACGTCGACGCGCTCTTCGTGCTCGGCAACGCGGCCCTGGATCGCTACGACGCGGCTCGCCTCGACGCCTACCTCATGCGGGGCGGCAAGGCCTTCTTCGCCGTCAAGGGCGTGGACGTTAACCCCGACCGCGGGCTCGCCGCCTCGGCCGTCGCCGAGGGCGGCCTCCTGTCGGTCCTGTCGGCCTACGGCTTCGAGATAGACCGCAAGCTCGTCCTGGACCAGTCGAACCTGACCGTGCCCTTCCAGACGGCCCGTCCCATGGGCGGTTACCAGATCCAGTACGTCCGCTACCCGCACTGGGTGGCCTTGGACCCGCGCTTCGTGAGCGCCGACCATCCCCTGACGGCGCGCTTCGCCGGGCTGGACCTCTTCTGGCCGAGCCCCCTGCGCCTGTCCCCCCGCGAGGGCGTGAGCGCGGTCGAGCTGGCCAAGACCACGCCCAAGGCCTGGCTCCAGGCGGAGCGCCTGGCGGCGGGGCCCCAGGACCAGGCGCTCTACGCCCTCGAGAGGGACGAGACCCTGGGCCAGTACCTCGTGGCCGCCGCGGCCTCGGGCCGCTTCCGGAGCGCCTTCGCGGCCGGGGACCTACCGTCCCGAGACGGCGCCCCGGCCCTGCAGCCGCCGCCCGCGCTGGAATCGCCGGAGACCCGCGTCGTCGTCGTCTCCTCGGCGGACTTCCTGACCGACCTCATGCGCATGAGCGACTCGGGCTTCAACGCGTCCTTCGCGCTGTCGGCCGCCGACTGGCTGGCCTCGGGCGACGACCTCGTGGCCCTGCGCTCGAGGGCGGCGGCGGACACGCGCCTGAACAAGATAAAGGACGAGGGCCTCAGGGAGTTCCTCGTCGTCGTAACCTACGCGGTCAACCTGGTCCTCGTGCCGCTGGCCGTGGTGGCCTACGCGCTCGTTAGGTCGAGGCGCCGGGCCCGCAGGGAACGCCTATGCCGCGACAGGCAGGCGGCCGAGCGATCGGGCGCCGACGCCGCGCGCGCTGACGCCGCGCGCGCTGACGCCGCGCGCGATGATTCCATAGGAGGCCGGTCGTGTGGAAATTCGACACCAAGGTTCGCATCGTCGCGGCGGGTGACGCCGCGCTCCTCTTGCTCGTCGTGCTCGGGCTGGCCCTGTCGCCCTCGCGGTCCGGGGCCCGCTCGAGGCGCGTCGACCTCCTCAAGGACGTCGATGCCGTGGCCGCGGTACGCCTGGGCGGAGCCGAGGCCCTGGAGCTCGTTCGAGAGGGAGAGGCCTGGGGCCTCGTCGACGGGAGCGAGAGGCTTCCCGTCGACGCGTCGCGGGTGGACGCCTTCCTCAAGGCCGTCGACGCCGTCGATAGCCTCGAGCCCGTGGCCAAGGATCGCTCCGCCTGGAAGGGGCTCGGGCTCGAGGGCGACGAGGCCAGGACCGTGAGCCTTCTCGACGCCGAGGGCAAGGTCCTGTCGTCCTTCGCGCTGGGCTCCTACGCCCAGGTCGGCGGCCAGGTCTACCTGGCCGAGGGAGAGGGCCAGGCGGCCTACCGGGCCTCCGGCGGTATGGCCTCGTACGTCCGCGGCTCGCGCGCGTCCTGGCTTGACCTCAGGGCCTTCACCCAGGCGCCCAAGGTCGAGGAGGTACAGGAGTGGATCGTCAAGGGAAGCGTCTCCGATGCCGACGGAAAGGCCCGCGCCTACGACTATGCGCTCAGGCGCTCGGCCCAGACCTGGGTGTCCTCCGACGGCCGGCAGTTGGACGCGGCCAAGGTCGAGTCGGCGCTCAGGGCCTTCATCGCCCTGCGCGGTACCGACTACGCCGGATCCGGCGCGCCCGAGCCGCGGGCCCTCGTAGCGGAGCTCCGGCTCGGTAACGGACGCTCCCTGAGCCTGGCGCTCGGCGAGCGCGGCCCGGACGGCCGCTTCGCCGCGGCCTCGTCGCAGCGCGGGCGCCAGCTCTACCTCTCGGCCTGGTCGATAGGCGAGGCCGTCAAGTCCCTGGACGAGCTGGCCCCTTCGGCCTCTCCCTAGGCCCTAGCCGTTAGCCAGGTAGGCCCGGAAGCGTTCCGGGTCGGGCCTGAAGGCCAGGATGGACGATCCCCCGTCCTTCCTGGCCTTGTTGAGGGCGGCCATCGCCTCGCCGATGATCCTGTCGGCGTCCACGAGGCGCCCCGCCCGCGAGCTCAGGCCGAAGAAGGGCAGGGCGCTCTCGGGCTTGCCCGGGAAGGCCTCGGATACCTTCTTGCGTAGCTCCTCGCACATGCGCAGCGCGTGGTCCACGTCCATGTTGGGCAGTATCGACGCGGTGCCGTCGTCGCCGAAGAGGAAGGCCATGTCCTTGAAGCTGAAGAAATCGCGCACTATGGAGGCGTACAGGTTGAAGTCGGCCTCGCCGCGGCCGGGGCCGTTGAACGACGTCAGGAGGAGCGCCAGGTCCTGCTCGAAGGAGGCCGAGCGCCTGAGCTCGGCGGAGAGCCGCTCGCGGAGGTAGGCCTCCCAGCCGAGGCCCGACTCGGCGTCGAAGGCTCCTTCCGGCAGGTCGCCCGCCTTGACGAAGCCGGGGCGATCCGCGCGCTCGGGCGGCGCGACCGCCGCGTCTACGTCCGGAGGCGCGATCGGGGCCGTCGCCGGGACTACCTCCGGGGTCCGGTCGCGCTCGAAGGCATCCTCGTGATAGAGCGAGTGCTCCTCCCGAGGGAAGGGCGAAGCCGCGACCGGAATCGCGGCCGGAGTCGCAGGCGCAGCCTCCTGTATCCCCGCGGCGCCCCGCTCGGGCGTCCCGGCGAGGCTCGCCTCGGGGAGCGGCTCGTGAACCGCCCCCGCGCGACGCCCCCGGGGGCGGGCGCCCGAGCTCACGAGGAGCCCGGCCCCGACGATGGCCAGGAGGGCGGCCAGGATGATGGCCGCGTCCCTGATGGGATAGAAGACGTCCTCCTGGGTCAGGGTGACGTAGAGGGCCTCTATGGACAGTCCCGAGGCGAGGGGCCCCTTGTAGCGCGCCGTCGTGCCGTCCGGGCTCTCGAAGGAAAGGCCGTCGGGCGTCCGCCGGTAGTAGGGCGATGACGAGGGCTTGGCGTAGACCACCTCGCCGCTCGCGTCCTTAACCACTACCGCGAGGAGCCCGCGCTGGGACGCCCAGGCTATGCGCGCCTTGGCGCGCCAAGGCTCCTCGGCCGCGTCTTCCGGCAGCGATATGGTATTGATCGCCTGTCGCCTGAGTTCCGAGAAGTCGGAGCGAGCCGATTCCTGCCCGGACTCGAAGGACGAGCGGATGCGGAACGCCGGCCAGGTTACGGCCGCGACTACGGCAAGGGACGCTACGATAGCAATAAGTAATGGTCCACGCTTCATGGTCGTAGAGTATAATCCCTCTATCGGGATTTTGGAACCGCGAGGAGGGCCGCATGCGAATACGCGCGAGGAGCCTGCCGGAGGGCTGGTATCCCAGTCGAAGGAACGAGGTCGAGGCCATGCTTGGTGCCTGGGGCCGGGTCGACGAGGCGGCCGCCGCCGAGGGCGCCGTGGCCGCGGTGGCGCCCCACGCCGGCTGGTACTTCTCCGGCCGCATAGCCTGGTCGGCCTGGCGCTCGGCCCGCGAGGCGGACGCGGTCGTCATCCTGGGCGGGCACCTGCCCGCGGGCGCGCCCTTCCGCTACTGGGCCGAGGACGGCTACGAGACGCCCTCGGGGACCATCCCGGCCGACGCGGGGCTCAGGGACGCCTTGGCGGGCCGCGTGGATGCCCGGCCCGATCCCTCGGCCGATAACACCGTGGAGGTGCACCTGCCCATGGCCGCGGCCAGGTTCCCGGGAGTGCCCGTCGCCTGCTTCCGGGTGCCTGGCGACCTGCGCGCGGCCGAGTTCGGCGAGGCCCTCGCGGAATACCAGGAGTCTAGCGGCAGGCGTCTCTTCGTCATCGGATCGACCGACCTGACCCACTACGGGAAGCCCTACGGCTTCGAGCCGGCCGGGCCCGGGCAGGAGGGCTTCGCCTGGGCCCGCAAGGCCGACGAGGCCATCATCGAGTCGTTCCTCGCTATGGACGCGGCCCTGGCCGTAGAGCGGGCCCGGGATGACGGCTCGGCCTGCTCGGTGGGCGCGGCCGTGGCCGCCATGGCCTTCGCGAGCCGCCTCGGGGCCGACAGCCCCCGGCTCCTCATGCGAGGCTCCAGCGACGAGAAGACGCCGGGGGCCGACGCCTCGGTGGGCTACTGCTCGGTGGCCTTCCTGCCGGTCGAGTAGCTCGCCCTTGCGGTAGCGCCGACGCGCGTCGACGATTACTCGGGCAAGGCCGCCACGGCGGCCTTGAAGCTGCGGCCGCGGTCGAACTCGTTCTTGAACATGCCGAAGGAGGTGCAGCCCGGCGACAGGACGGCCACGGAGCCGGGAGAGGCCGCGCGGTCGGCGGCCGCCACCGCGGAGGCCAGGTCGCCGAAGGGACCCTGGTAGGCCACCCCGTCGGCGTCGAGCAGGGCCCGTATCTTGTCGGTGCCCGTGCCCGCGAGGAGTATGACGGCCGCCGCCTCGGCGTAGGCGCCCCTGGCCACGGAGAAGTCGAGGTTCTTGTCCGTCCCGCCGGTGATGAGCACGACCGGCTCCTCGAAGGCCTCGACGGCGGCCTTGGCGGCCTCGGGTACCGTGGCCGCGGAGTCGTTGTACCAGCGGGCGCCGCGTCGCTCCCGTATGGGTTCCAGGCGATGCTCGACGCCCGTGAAGCTGAGCGCCGCCTGGGGCAGGGCCTCGGGATCGGCGCCGAGCGCCCAGGCCGAGACGGCCGCCGCCGCCACGTTGCGCCTGGCGTGCTCGCCGGGGACGCCGAGCCGAGCCGGTACGAGCTCTATCAGGCCCGTGCCCGGCAGGCGCGCGACCGCCGGCATGCCGGGGCCGGGTATCTCGATGCCGTAGGCGCCCGCCGGGAGGCTAGCGGCGTAGCCGAGGACTCGGCCCCTTGTCTCCGAGGCGAAGGACCGGCCGTAGGGGTCGTCCAGGTCGCAGACGGTCCAGTCCGACGGGCCCTGGTCGGCGTAGATGAGGCGCTTGTCGGCCACGTAGGCCTCCATGCTGCCGTAGCGGTCCAGGTGGTCGGGCACTATGCGCGTCAGGGCGGCCACGGCCGGCCTGAGGACGCCGCGGCCCTTGAGGTCGCCGAGCTGCCAGCTCGATAGCTCCAGGACGACCACGTCGTCGGCCTCCGCGCGGCCTAGGAAGCCGAGCGGCGACACGGTGATGTTACCGCCGAGGAAGGCCCTGACGCCCGAGGCGTTGAGTAGGTGGGCGAGGGCCGTGGCCGTCGTCGACTTGCCCTTGGAACCGGTGATAGCCGCGACGCGGGCGGGGCAGAGCGACAGGAAGACCGAGAGGTCCGTCTCCACCGCCCTTGCCAGGCGCAGGTATGGGTTGTCCGGCCTGACGGCCGGGTTCTTAATGACGAGGTCGGCGCCCGTGAAGTCCGCCTCCTCGTGGCGACCGAGCACGAGGCGTACGCCGAGGCCGTCGAGCGCCGCCACCGACTCGGCGAGCGCGACCTCGTCCTTCATGTCGGTCACCGTCACGACGGCGCCTCGCTCGGCGAAGAAGCGCGCGGAGGCGAGTCCCCCGCCGGTGAGGCCCAGGCCCATGACGGTGACCCTGAGGCCGGCTATGTCATTATGAGTGAGCGCTGCCATGGCTGAGTGAGTACTCCTTCTGCTCGCGATCGTTGAGGTAGGCCTCCACGCCGAAGCCCGAGAGCGGTGCGCGCCAGGAATCCGGCACGCGGTCGCGCAGGGCTATGAACTCGGGCATCTTCTCGTCGAACTTGACGTTACGCAGGATATCCTGGATGCGGCCTATCTCAGGGGTCAGGAACTGCAGGGCGCGGTGCAGGAGGGGAATGAGCGCCCTCCTCCCGTCCGAGCTCAGTATGGGCGAGGATCCGCACACCGTCTTGTACTTGCAGAAGAGCGGATAGTAGGGATAGAGCCGCCTGCCGGGGGCCAGGAAGAGCTTGGTGAAGAATTTAGACAGGTCGGTATCCATCCAGACGCCGCGGACGAGGTAGCCCTTGCCCGTCTCGCCTATCCAGGTCTGGGATATGAGCTGCTTGATGCGGAAGGCCCTGACGCGGCCGGCCTCCGACATGACCGCCTCGAGCGGTATGATCTCCGACTCCAGGTAGAGCCGCCTCGCGGAATAGGCCTGCGTCAGGTCGTTGGTGCCCAGCTCCAGGAGGTCGGTCTCGAAGGGGCGCGGCAGGAGGTCGACCCTGAGGAGGTATAGGTAGATGTCGCTATCGGCCTTGTAGAGGCGGTAGAAGCAGGGCTTGAGTATCTCGGCGGGGTCGAAGAAATAGGTGAGCCCCGAGAAGCACTCGGGTAGCGCGGCTACGATTTGCCTCACGACGTCGCGGAGGGCCGCGGCGTAGTCGGCGTCGGGTACGGAGCGGCGTATGTCGTGGTGTATGGGCAGGTGCGGCACGAAGATTGGCGAGGCGAGCTCTATGAAGTATTCCTCGCCCTGGTTGAAGCGCATGCGGTAGGGGGCGTTGCGCGCCGACTCGGGAATGCCGAGGATCGTTTCGTTAATGGCAGGATCCGCGTAGGAGATCCTGATCTCGTTGAGCAACTGCTCCATATTTTGCTCGATTATATAGGCAGTCATATAATAAATCAACGACGGCTCGGTGTGGTATACTCCGGGGTCGAGCGATATCGGATCAAGGGGGTTCCCATGGCTTACCGTACGGCCTCGCCTAGCGGCACGGATCGATCGCCTTCGCGCTTAGGCGCCTCGAGAGTCGGGCGGCCTCGCCGCGAAGTCCTCCTCGGGGCCGTGCTCGCGCTCGCGACGCTGAGCGCCGCGGCCGCCGGTCCGGCCGCCGCCGTGGTGGAATTCTCGAGCGGCGACGATATCGTCGTCATCAGGGCCGCCAAGCGCCTGCCGTTCTCGGATCCCATAGGCCTCGAGCTGCTCCAGGGCGACCAGGTCCAGACGGGCAAGGGCGTCTTCGTCGAGCTCAGGCTGGCGACGGGAGGCTCGGTCATTAAGCTCGCGGAGAATACGACCTTCGTGCTGGAGCGCGCGAGCGACGGCCAGACCGCGGCCCGCCTGGTGTACGGTCGCCTACGCGCCAAGGTGGAGCGCCTGGCCGGTTCGGACACCTTCTCCATAGCCAGCGCCCAGGCCGTAGCCGGCGTCCGCGGCACTGACTTCGGGATGGACGTGGTAGCCAGCCGCGCCACCGCCCGCGCGGCCGCGGCTACCGTCACCACCGCCTACTGCTTCGAGGGAGCCATAGAGGTGACCGCCTACGTGCGCTCCGGCGCCCAGGCCGCCGAGGCCCTCGAGGCGATCCCCCGCGTGTTCACGGTAGCCGCCGGCGAGATGCTCAGGGTAGAGGGTAACGACGAGCGCGCCGAGGCCCAGAAGCGCGTCATCGAGAAGACCATAGAGACCTACTGGCGGCAGAACGACTACGTCTCGGTAGCGCCCGCGAAACCCGTTCCCGAGCCAGCCGCGGCGATATCGGCCGAGGCTCCCGCCGCCGCGCCGGCCGTCGCGCCGACGGGGGCCGAGGCCCTCGAGGAGGCCTTCCGCGAGGGACGGGCTCGGGGCGCGGCCGAGGCGCGGGACGAAGCCGCCGCCCGAATAGCCGCCCTCGAGGCCGAGGCAGGCAAGTCGGCCGCGTTCGAGCGGGCGCTTGGCCTCAAGAAGGCCGGCGCCGGCATAGGCCTCGGGATCTGCGTCGCCGGCGGCGGCCTGGCCCTCTCCGGCTACCTCCTGGCGGCGAGCGACCCGGCCCTCGGCCAGGCCCTGCTGCATGCCGGGGCCATCACGAGCGCCTCGGCTCTGCCCTTCCTGGCCCTGACGTTGTTCCTCTAGCCCCGGCACGGGCCCCCTCGGGGGTCCCGAGGCGCCGGCCGCTCGACCGCCTTAGGCCGGGCTGCCCATGTGCTCCTCTATGAAGTCCCGGTACCAGGGCCGGGCCAGGAGCTCCTCGTGGGTCCCGTAGCCCAGTACCCGCCCCTTGTCGAGGAAGAGCACCTTGTCGACGTACTGGAGCGTCGACAGGCGGTGGGACACGATGATGAAGCCGAGGTCGGCGTACAGCTCGTCCAGCCGCCGCATGAGTCGTTCCTCGTTGGCCGCGTCGAGGCTGGCGGTTATGTCGTCGAACAGCATGAATTCGGGCCGCCGGGCCACGGCGCGGGCAATGGCCACGCGCTGCTTCTGGCCCCCGGAGAGGCTCACGCCGCGCTGGCCGACGCGCGTCCGCTCGCCGTCGGCGAACGAGGCGACCTCGTCGGCCATCTGGGCCGCCCCCACGGCGAGCGCGAAGAGCTCGTCGGTCGGCTCCTCGGCTCCCAGGTCGACGTTCTCCCTGAGCGTGCCCGAGAAGAGGAGGGCCTCCTGCGGCACGTAGCCGAGGCGGGCCCGGTAGCCCTCCAGGTCGGCTCGCCGCAGGTCTACGCCGTTGACCCGGACCGCGCCCGCGCTCGGCGGCAGGAGGCCCAGGATAGCCTTGACCAGGGTGGACTTGCCCGAGCCCACGGCGCCTATGACGCCCACGCGCTCGCCGCGGGCCACCGAGAGGCTCACTCCATCGAGCGCCAGGCCCGGCCTGTCGCCGTAGCCGAAGGACAGGCCGTCCAGTTCTATGCGCTCGATGGGGCCCGTGGCGGCGGGCGCCTCGGGCGCGGCCGGCTCGGGGTAGGCGGCCAGCTCCTCGAGCCTGTCTATGTTGACGAAGGCCCGCTTGCCGGACACGAAGAGCTGCGGTATGTCCAGGATGGGGTAGATGAGCATGGATAGGTAGGTATAGAAGGCGTAGAAGGTACCTACCGATATGCGCCCGCGCACGGCCATGAGTCCGCCGGCGAAGACGATGCCGACCTGGGCCGCGTAGTCTATGTACTGGTAGATGAGGTGCAGGACGACCTCGAGCCTGGCCACCGCCGTC
>CAZNNA010000057.1:5023-14001 GCA_964573825.1 uncultured Treponemataceae bacterium | reverse complement strand
CGACTATGATGCCTTTCATGGACCCGATGATACCCCGGAACGGCCGCTCGGGCTAGGCCGCGAGAGAGGAGGGGCCGGCCGTCGCTTCCGGCCGCCGTCCCCGGCCTTGCGCGAGGTCGCGCCGCGGCATACCCTCTCCGCTACGGAGGATCACATGAAACGAAGAGCGGTAGAGGCCCAGGCGAGGCGGGGCGAACGGCGAGAGGCGAAAGGAGGGAGCGTCTCGGCCTGGAAGGACGTAGCGATCTTCTCCATCATGGGCGCTACCTTCATGATCATGGAGGTCTTCTTCAGGGTCGTCGACTATCCGGTGCCCAGCGGCCTCATCGACATGAGCGTCATGAAGCCCCTGGCCCTCGTCGGCTATACGTCGTTCTGGATGTTCCTCGTGGGCGGCCTGTCGGGGCTCCTCATCGGCAAGCTCAACTACCTCCCGCTGACGGCCCGCCTACCCTACCGGCTACAGGTCTTGCTCGGGGGCCTCGTCATCGTGGCCCTCGAGCTTGCCTCGGGCATCGTGCTCAACCTGTGGCTCGGCTTCCACCTCTGGGATTACTCGGGCTTCCCGCTCAACTTCCTAGGCCAGATATGCCTCGCGGCCTCGGCCCTCTGGGTAGCCCTGACGCCGCTGGCGATGTGGCTCGACGACGTCCTCCGCTATTACATGGGAGACCAGCCGAGGCCGGAGCGGCTCGTCGACTACTACCTGGACCTGTTCCGCCGGGCCCGGCCTAGCTAGGCTACACGGCGCCGGCCTTGCGTATCGCCGCCTTGAGGCGCTCCAGGTGGCGGGCGTTGTCGGCCATGACCGAGCGCATCATCGACAGCGATACCTCGAGCTCGCCCTTGCGCGCCTCCTGGCGCCCGAGCGCGCCGGATACCGCCTGGAGCGACTCGCGCATGGCCCCGAAGCGGGCGCTCCGCTCCTCGTGGCCGCGCCGCTCCTCGGCCGACAGGTCCTTGAGGAGCCTGGCCTCCGCGAGGAGGGCGTCGGCGTCCCGGACCATGTCCTGGCCCTGGCCGCGCTGCAGCTCGATGAGGCGCCGTATGTCCTCGGTCCGCTCGGCCGAGGTCCTGGCCTGGGCCGCTATGGAGCGCAGGGCCGCCGCCGCGTCCTCGGCCAGGCCCGCTCCCCGGGAGACGGCCTCGGCTATCTCGGCTATCTTGCCGAAGCTCGACGAGAGGCTGGCCCTCGACTGCTCGGACAGGCTGCGTATCTCCTGGGCCACCACGGCGAAGCCCTTGCCCTGGGCCCCGAGACGGGCCGACTCGATGGCGGCGTTGATGGACAGCACGTGGGTCCGCTCCGCTATGTCCTCGATGGACGCGAGCACGCCCTGGAGCGCCCCGGACAGCTCCGAGACGGCTCGCATGGCATCGCGGGAACGAGAGATGGCGCCCTCGCCTTCCTCGGCCTCGGCCTTGAGCCGCTCGGCTATGCGGCTCGACTCGCCGGCGGACTCGAGGTTCTCCTCGATGCGGGCCTTCATGTCCGACAGCGTGCCGTTCATCTGCTCGACCGCGGCGGTCTGCGACTCGAGGGCCTTGGGCACGCGCTCGGCGGAGACGGCTAGGTAACGGGACACGGCGTCCAGCTCGCCCTCGAGCGTGGCGGCCTGGGACTCGAAGGCGTCTGATACCCGCCTGGCCTCCCCGCCGAAGGCCTCCACCGAGCCCAGGGTCCCGTCTATGGCCGACTCGAGGCCCGACGAGGAGGCGACGAGGCCGGCGGCCACGTCGCTCAGGTCCCGGACCATGTCGACCAGGGCCGCGTTCCGGCCGTTGAGCGCGTCGGTCTGGGCCGCGAGCCTGCGGGACAGCTCCGACTGCTCCAGGGCTAGTACGAAGAAGATCGACACGAGGAGCACCATGTAGCCGTAGGCCGTCAGGTAGCAGAAGGGCACGGTATCGGCGGACACGTGGGACATGTCGACGAGGCTCGCGGCTATGGAGGCGACGAAACCGCCGAGCAGGGCGACCCTCGCCGCCTCCCGCTTGCGGACTATGCCTATGACCAGGACGGCGAGCGTGAAGACGAGCATGGGCGTCAGGACGAGGTTGGCCGTCACGGAGGCGAAGAAGGTCGAGGCGCCGCGCTTGTCGGACTGGAGGAGGTTGCCCGCGACGGAGAGCGCGGCGGGCAGGCCGAGGGCGAGCGGCACCCAGCGACCGAGCCGAGGCCGCCTCGAGAAGGCGCCAGTAAAGCGCATGGAGAACAACGCGAAGAAGAGGCTCGTCAGCACGAGCCCGACGCGGGAGGCCTTGAGGAGGGAAAGCTCGTTCGCCGCGTCGCTATAGAAGGCGATGTTGACGTGCCCGAGCGCGAAGGCCGCGCAGGTCAGGGCGAAGAGGAGGTAGCGGGCATCCCGCTCGGGCGAGCGAAGGAACAGCAGCACGAAATAGAGGCAAATGAAGCAGGCTATGACCAGGGCGGCCTGTATGAAGTGAACGTTGAAGAGGTCGCGTACGAAGACGAGGCGGCTGACGTCCGCGTGCTCTCCCAGGTACACGGAGCCGAGCGGGCTCGTCTCGTAGGCCGGATAGGCCATGACGACGACCTCGTTCGGCTCGCCCGAGTAACGGAGGAGGCTCGGGGGCAGGGCGACGCGCGACGAGTAGAAGATGGTGGAGGAATACGGCTCGCCCCGCCCGCCCGGGTTACCCGTCTTCAGGAGTCGATGGCCGTTCACGTACAGGTCGCGCGGGTAATCGCCCGGCCCCAGGTACAGGGCGAGGGCGACGCCGTCGGATGAGGGGCCGAGCGTAAAGGCGGCGTGGAACGCTATCGCCTCGCCCGGCTCGGCCTCGAGCGTCTTGAGCGAGGCTCCGTCGTAGGGCGAGAACCCCTCGGGCGTCGCCAGCGCCTCCGCCAGGCTCGCGCCCACGCGAGCCGACCAGCCGGGGAGCGCCCGGGGACCGTCTCCGGGTTCCCAGGAGAGCCCCTGCGCCTGCGCGCCGAATGGCGCCCGCGAGGCCAGGCAAAGGACCATGGCTACTATAACGATATCTTTTTTCATGCGAATCACCCATCGAATAGGGATGGCCCGAGCGAGTCGCGGGCAAGGCTTGCCTGGGCAGTATACCACAGGTTCGGGGAAGCCGCCCGCGCCGCTGGCTCGCCTACCTAACGCTGCGACCGCGTAGGCCGGGGAGACCGGGTAGGAGCTTGACCCGCCGGCGCGCAGCGGGGAATACTCGGGGAGCGGAGGCCCGCGTGAGGATCCTATGCATAGCCGACACGGTCGACCCCCTCGTAGATTCCCCGAGCGTTCGGGATCGATTCGGTGACGTCGGGCTCGTGCTCGGCGCCGGGGACCTGCCCATGGATTACCTATCCTACGTCGTCAGCGCCCTGGGAAAGCCCGTGCTCTTCGTCTTCGGTAACCATAACCTGGAGGACCTGGCGGTCTACCGTCCCGAGCCCGGCACGCGCCCGCCCGAGGCGCACGACTACGGCCGCTACGTGGGCGCCTCCTATACGGGCTTCAGGCTCAGCCGCGAGGGAGGCCTGTCCGTGCTCGGCCTCGGGGGCTCGCTGCGCTACAACGCGGGGCTTAACCAGTTCACGCAGGCGCAGATGTGGGCCCGCGTGCTCTCCCTGGTGCCGGCCCTGCTCTGGAACCGCCTGATGCGCGGGCGAGCGGTCGACATAGTGCTGACCCACGCGCCGCCCCGGGGCATCCACGACCGCGAGGACGCCTGCCACCGCGGCTTCGACGCCTTCCTCTGGCTCATGCGCGTCTTTAGGCCGCGCTACCTGGTACACGGCCACGTCCACCTCTACGACGCGCGGGAGGCGCGGGAGGTCCGCTACCGCGAGACGACGGTCATCAACGCCTACGGCCACGTCGTCATCGACCTGGGAGACGCGGATGCCTGACGCCTACGACGAGCTGGCGGAGAGCGATTTCTCCAAGGCGAGGGTCAGGGAGGCCCTGGCGCGCATAGGCGGCTTCATGTCGCCGGGCCGCAGGCGCCTCCTCTCGCTGGACGAGGTCCGCTCCATCATGCGCATTCGGGGCGAGGAGTACCGGGGCGTCATAGCCGTGCCGCTCGACCGCATCGTTGGCTCGGAGGGCCGTTACCGGGACTTCGCGCGCGGCTTCCTGCCCAAGCACGACTACCTCCGCGACCGCTGGGTCAGGGTCGACTCCGCCCACTACCACGACGTCATCCTGCCGCCCATACGGCTCTACGAGCTCGGCGGCGTCTACTTCGTCCGCGACGGCAACCATCGCGTCTCCGTGGCCAAGCTCCAGGGCGCCCTGGAGATAGACGCCGAGGTCACCTCCCTGAGCGCGGCCATACGCCTCGACCCGGGCATGGACATGGAGGACATCAGGCGAGCCCTCATAGACTACGAGAAGCGGGAGTTCTACGCGCTCACGCTCTTCGGCCAGGTGACCGAGGATCCGGCGCTCGATTTTACCACGCCGGGCTCCTACGACGAGATCGTCGAGCACGTCCTGGTACACAAGTACTACCTGAACCAGGGTAGCGCCGAGGAGCTGGACTTCGTGACGGCCCTCGACTCGTGGTACAAGACGGTCTACCTGCCCATAGCCGCCACCATACGCGACGAGCGACTGGACGCGCGCTTCCCCGGGCGCACGGTCGGAGACCTGTACCTCTACATAGTCAAGCACTGGGACGAGCTCAAGCGACGCTACGGCCTCCACTACCCCGCCCCCGCCGCCGCCCGAGATTTCGCGACGCGCTACGGGGCCCGGGGAGCGCGCGCGGCGGCCCTAGCCGCCCTCGCCAGGCTTAAGGACGTGGCCGGCGCCTCGATCAAGGCCTGGCTTCGGTCTCTCGCTAGACTGCTGCGCCTCGGCCGACGCGAGGGCTAACCTTAGCCTAGGCTACTGGCCGCGGGTAGGCCCTGGCCGGCCCGGGGCCCCGAGGCTCGCCTCTCCCTTAAAACCGGTAAAGGCCGGCCCGGTCAGCGATAGGCGCGTCACGAGACCGTTCGCCACGATGAAGTCGATGACGAGGCGGTCGCCGCTCCGCGCTACGACCTCGACGGGGGGCTCGAGCTGCCCGTCGGCCCAGCGGACGAGGGCGCTGGCGGTGGAGCCGGTACCGCAGGACAGGGTCTCCCCCTCCACGCCGCGCTCGAAGGTCCGGACGAGGAGGCGACCGCCCCGAAGCTCGGTGAAGTTGGCGTTGACGCCGGCCGGTCCCAGGTCGGGATGGCTCCTCACGGCCGCCCCGACGCTATCGAGGGGCAGCTCGTCCAGGCTCGCGTAGGCGGGGCTACCGTCCGCCCGGGTCACCGCGGCCGCGTCGGCCACGAAGTGCAGGCTCCCCACGTCCACGAAGCGACCCCGGACCGACAGCCCGCCCGCCGCCAGCGTCCGCGGCTCGTCCATCCGGTAGCGGGGATCCAGCTCCAGGCGCGCGAGCCCGGGTTCCAGGGACAGGCCCTCGTAGGCGGCCTCGCCGAAGCGGAAGCGGAAGGGCTCGCCCGGGCGAACGAGGCCCAGCTCCCGGGCCCGCTCTATGGCGCAGCGCGCCCCGTTGCCGCAGAGCATGCCGCCCGAGCCGTCGGCGTTATAGAAGGCCACCGAGAAGGCGAAGCCCCCGCCGCCCGGCAGGAGGCGCATGAGCCCGTCGGCGCCCACGCCGTAGCGGCGGTCGCAGAGCCGGGCCACGAGGGCGGCGGAGGGCTCCGCCTCGGCCGCCCGGCCGTCGAGGACAATGAAGTCGTTGCCAGCGCCGCAGAGCTTGGCGAAGGCCAGGGTCGTATCGTTCATGATGAAGGCCAGTATAGCCGCCCGGCGGCTCCCGGGGAAGCGCTAGCGAGAGTCGCGGGCAGGGCGGAAGGAAAATCGGGACGGGCCCCTGGCGCGAGGCAGGTCTTCGCCTAGAATTGTAGTCGAGACTACCGATGGGAGGGGGCCGGCGTGAGAGGCGGGCTTCGGTTCAGGATGATCAGCGCGCTCCTCCCCGTGGCCCTCGCCATCCTCGCGCTAGCGACGTCGGCCTTCCTCGCCCTCGGGGCGGATGCCCAGAAGGAGCGGTCGCTGGACATAGCCGTCCAGGCCGCGAGGCGCTTCGCCGGAGAGTTCGACGCGAGGCTGGCCGCTCGGCTGGCCGTGCCGAGGACCATGGCGCGATTCCTGGAGGCGAACGGGTCGCGGGACCGGGCCGAGGTCATGGAGGCGCTCAGGCTCCTCCTCCTATCGGATACCTCGCTCATCGGGACGGAGGTCGGCTACGAGCCCGACGCCTTCGACGGCCGCGACGCCTACTTCCGCGGAGCCCCGGGCCACGACGACACGGGAAGGTTTCTTCCGTACTGGAATCGGCTAGGGGGAACGGAACGGCTCGACCCCATGATAGGCATGGACGAGTCGGATTGGTACCTGATCCCTAAGCGTACGCTACGGGAGAGCGTCATCGAGCCCTTCGTCTACGAGGGCGTACTCATGACGAGCGTCATGGTCCCCATCGTCAGGGACGGCGGCTTCGTAGGCATCGCGGGCATAGACGTCTCGCTCGCGCAGCTCCATAGGGAGGCCTCGGCGCTCAGGCTCTTCGATACTGGCTACGTCATGCTATCGAGCGCCGCCGGCCGCCTCATATCGTACCCGGACGAGTCGCTCATAGGGACGGCATCGCTCTCCGACCTGGGACGAGGCCTCGACGCGCCAGCGACCGGCGACGAAGGAGTCGTTCGAGGACTCGACCCGATCGGCGGCAAGGACGCGATCTTCTGCCGCGCCCCGATCCGAACCGCCGGATGGACCCTGACGGTCGTGGCGCCGACGGACGAGCTCTTCGCGGGGGCCGAGCGGCTCGTAGCCGCGATGGCGGGCATAGCGTTCGCGGCGGCCGCGGCCCTATCGATCGCCCTAGCGATCGCGGCAGGTTCTATCGCCCGGCCGGTGGCCGCCTTCGCCGCAGCCGCGGGGCGAATGGCCGGGGGGGACCTCGAGGCGCGCGTGCCGCAGGGCCAGGGCGGCGAGATAGGCCGGCTAGCGGAGGCCTTCAACGAGATGGGAGCGCGCCTGGGGCAGGCCTTCGCCGAGGTACGCGCCTCGGTCGCGGAGCTGTCCGCGGCGAAGGCAGCCCAGGAGCGACTCATCGCCGAGCTGGAGGAACGCAATACGGAGCTCGAGCGCTTCACCTACGCCGTCTCGCACGACCTCAAGAACCCGCTCATTACCATTCGGGGCTTCCTCGGCTACGTAGAGCGCGCGGCCGAGAGCGGGGATAAGGAACGGCTCAAGGCGGACCTGTCCCGGATAGCGAAGGCCGCGGAACGCATGGGGCTGCTACTCGACGATCTGCTCGAGCTATCGCGCATCGGGCGGGTGACGAGGACGCCCGAGACCGTCGGCTTCGGGGACCTCGCGCGGGACGCCGCGGCGGCCGTCTCCTGGCGCCTCGAGGCCGGCGGGATCGGCCTCGCCATCGAGGAGGGCCTCCCTCCGGTCTTCGGGGACCGGGAGCGCCTCCGGGAGATCCTGGAGAACCTCATAGACAACGCGGCCAAGGCCTGTTCCGGCAAGGCGGGCGCCCGCATAGAGATAGGTTCCGAGAGAGGCCCGGAAGGCCCGGTATTCTACGTCCGCGACAACGGCCGGGGCATAGACCCCCGCTACCTGGAACGCGTCTTCGGCCTATTCGAGCGCCTGGACCAGTCCGGCGAGGGTACCGGGCTCGGGCTCGCCATCGTCAGGCGCATAGTTGAGGTTCACGGCGGAAAGGTATGGGCGGAATCGGCGAGGGCGCCACGGTAAAATTCACGCTCGGCGGCGAGAGGGCGAGAAACGAGGATGCATGATGGGAACGGACGCGAGGCCCCGCAGGATACTGCTCGTGGAGGACAATCCCGACCACGCGGAGATGGTGGTCAGGAGTTTCCAGGAACACGGTAAGTCGGACTCCATAACCCACGTCGGCGACGGGGAGGAGGCGCTCGACTACCTGTTCCGCAGGGGACGCTTCCAGGATCCGGCGACGAGCCCCAGGCCCGACCTGGTGCTCCTAGACCTCAGGCTGCCCAAGGTCGACGGCCTCGAGGTGCTCGAGGCCGTCAAGGCCGCCGAGGGGCTCCGGCGCGTCCCGGTCATCGTACTCACGAGCTCCGACTCCGAGCGGGACCTGCTCAGGGCCTACGACCGGTACGCCAACAGCTACCTGGTCAAGCCCGTGGACTTCGGTAAATTCCTTAGGCTCATGGACGAGATAGGCCTCTACTGGATAGGCTGGAATCACGGCCTGGCGGAAGGATAGGCGCATGGGCGATCGAGGCTACGTACTGCTCGTCGAGGACGACGAGAGCCATAGGGAACTCGCCGCGCGGGCCTTCCTCTCGTCCGGCGACTGCCCGGAGACCCGCATCGTCGGCTCGTTCCGGGAGGCGGTGGAGAGCATAGCCTCCGAGAGGCCCTGCCTGGTCATAGCCGACATGATGCTACCCGACGGCCGAGGCGTCGACCTGATGGCGCCGGCTGACGATGACGGCTGCCGGCCCTACCCCCTCGTCGTCATGACGAGCTACGGGGACGAGCGCATGGCCGTCTCCGCCCTCAAGGCCGGGGCCCAGGACTACATCGTCAAGACGCTGGAGGCCATTGATGACCTACCGCACATAGCCGACCGAGCCCTCCGCGAATGGGATAACCAGCGCAGCCGCCGCAAGGCGGAGCGGCTGCTCGAGGCGAGCGAGCGACGGTTCAAGGCGGCCTTCGACCAGGCCTTCCAGTTTTCCTGGCTCGTGGCGGGCGACGGCGCGGTCATAGCCTCGAACCGTGGCGCGCAGGCCTTCGCCGGCCTTGGTGACAACGATCCGCAGCCCGGCATTCTCGATCCGCGTTGGTGGGGCGGTCGCCGGAACGCGAGCGACCTCCTGGGCGAATCGCTCAGGCAGGCCGAGCGGGGAGCCGCGGCCAGGGCCGTCGTGGAGGCCTCGGACGCGAGCGGGATCGCGCGGACGCTCGAGCTCTCCATCAAGCCGGTGGACGACG
>CAZNNA010000057.1:0-5013 GCA_964573825.1 uncultured Treponemataceae bacterium | reverse complement strand
ACGGGGGCCCCGTGCCCCTCGTGCTCATCGAGGGCCGCGACGAGACCGAGCGCCGCGCGGCCGAGGCGGCGATAGCGACTTCCCTCGCCGAGAAGAACGAGCTCCTCAGGGAGGTCCACCATCGCGTCAAGAACAACCTGCAGGTCATGGAGAGCCTCCTTAGGCTACAGAGGGAGGGTATCTCCGACGAGGACGCGCGCCGGGTCTACGACAACTCGGTCCTGCGCATACGGGCCATGGCGAGCATTCACGACCTGCTCTACCAATCGGAGGACTTCTCCCGGGTCGACCTAGCCGAATACCTGAGGGAACTAGCCGCCGACCTCGGCTCTGGCGCCGCCGCGGGCATTAGGGTGCGCGTTGAATCGGCGAGCGTGGAGCTATCGATGGAGCAGGCCGTGCCTTGCGGGCTCATAGCGAGCGAGGCCCTATCGAACGCGCTCAGGCACGCGTACCCAGACGGAGGGCCGGGCGAGATCAGGATACGGCTAGCGGAATCCCCCGGGGGTATCGTGGAGCTGGACGTGGAGGATGACGGGCAGGGCATCGGCGACGGAGCCGCGCGAGCCTCGTCCTCCAGCCTCGGGCTGTACCTGGCGTCCATCCTAGCCGAGCAGCTGGGCGGGACTGTCGAGCTACGGGAGCGTGCCGGCGCCGGGTCCGGCGGCGACGAGGCCGGCGGGGCCGTGGCCGGCGGAGCGGGCGCTCTCTTCCGCCTGCGATTCGCCCGGAAGGCGCCCCCTAGCGGTACTCGAGGACCCGGCTGACGCCCAGCTCCCCTACGGGCAGGCTGGCGGCGAGCCGCAGCTTGGCGGCCAGGTCGGTGCAGTGGCAGGGATGGACGGCGCGCGGCCCGAGGGCGGCCAGGCGCTCAGCGGTGAAATCCAGCCGGGCCCGGCTCGCGGCGAGGAGGTGAAAGCCCCCGACGATATCGACGACGCGGGTCTCGCCCGTTAGCTCCACGGCCCGCTCCACGATGTTGACTATGCCCGCGTGCGAGCACCCGGACACGACGACGAGGCCCTCCTCGCCGCGCCAGGCGACGGCGCTGTCGTCGAGGAGATAGTCGGGCGCCGTACCGCCCGGGCCGTCGACCTCGCCTATCGGCTCCCGGGCCTCCGCGTCGTTACGCCTCGGTATCTCCCCCAGGAAGAGGAAGCCCCCTCCCAGGTCCGCGGGCTCGGCCGAGAGGCGCGGCTCGTAGGCCGCCGACAGCTCGGCGAGCGACGCCGGCGAGCCTATGGACAGGCCCCCGTGGCGGCGGGCATCGAAGGCCCGGGGGTGGGCTACGAGGGACGGGCGGCGTACTCCCGAGAGGCGTCGCGCGAGGATCGGCAGCCCCCCGGCGTGATCGTCGTGGCCGTGGGACAGGACGACCGCGTCGACGCCTGCGAGGTCCAGGCCCAGGGCGTCGGCGTTGCGGAGGAAGGCGTCGGAAAAGCCCGCGTCGAGGAGGATGCGGCGCCCGCCGTGCTCGAGGAGGCAGGAGAAGGCCGGCTCGGCTAGGTAGTAGCGATCTATTATGGCGCAATTATCGACGAGTACGGTGAGTCTCATGGCCATACTATAGCACGTTGCCCCTTCCCGGGAGTCAAGGTACAATCCCTCCCGGGAGAGCCTAAGCAGTGCGACTACGCGTCAAGCCTAACATCACGAGGAGCGCCATCCTCGCCGTCCTCATAGTCACGCAGCTCTGGCTCATAGCCTATACGGTCTACTCGACGAGCAAGGCATCCGTCGTCATAGACGCGGCGCTCTGGGCGCTCAGCCTCCTCGTGGTCCTGTACATAGTGAAGACCACCACCGATCCGTCGTACAAGCTGATATGGTGCATACTCATACTGCTCGTACCGGTCGTGGGCGGCATATTCTACCTGTTCTTCGGCCTCCAGCCCTCGTCCAGGCGGCTCAGGCGACGGCTGGCCGCCATAGACGCCTCGACCAAGGCCTTCCGCGGGCAGGACGAGGAGGCCCTCGGACGGGTCGCCGGACTCAGGGAGGACTTCGCCAGGCAGGCCGCCTACCTGTCCAGGACCGCCGGCTACCCGGTCTACGGGCACTCCGAGGCCGAGTACTTCGTCTCCGGAGAGGAGAAATTCGAGCGGCTCAAGGCCGAGCTGGCCAAGGCGGAGCGCTTCATCTTCCTCGAGTACTTCATAGTCGAGGAAGGCCACATGTGGGACTCCATCCTGGCCCTGCTCGTGGCCAAGGCGGCCTCCGGCCTCGACGTGCGCGTCATGTACGACGGTATAGGCTGCCTCGCGACCCTGCCCCGGGACTACCCGGCCCGGCTCGAGGCGCTCGGCATTCGCTGCGCCGTCTTCAACCCCGCGCGGGCCTTTCCCTCGACCATGCTCAACCACCGGGACCACCGCAAGATCCTGGTCATAGACGGCAAGGCCGCCTTCACCGGCGGCGTCAACCTGGCGGACGAGTACATCAACCTCGTGGACAAGCACGGCCACTGGAAGGACGCGGCCGTGTTCATCGCGGGGGAGGCGGTGCGGAGCCTGACCCTCATGTTCCTATCCATGTGGCAGCTCCAGACGGGCGTAGCCGAGGACTACGCGGCCTTCCTGGCTCAGAGGCCGGCCATGCCGGACCAGGGGAGCTTCATCCAGCCCTACGCCGATAGCCCCATGGATAACGAGAACGTCGGCGCGTCGGTCTACCTGAGCATCATCAACGCCGCGCGGGGCTACGTGTACATCACCACGCCCTACCTCATCGTCGACCACGCCATGATGACGGCCCTCTGCCTGGCGGCCAAGAGCGGCGTCGACGTACGCATCATCACGCCGCGCCACTGGGACAAGCGCCTCGTGCACGTGACCACCCGCTCGTACTACGACGAGCTCGTGTCCGCCGGCGTCAAGGTCTACGAGTATATCGACGGCTTCATGCACGCCAAGACCTTCGTCTCCGACGACGCCGTCGCCGTGGTGGGCACGACCAACCTGGACTACCGCAGCCTCTTCCTGCACTACGAGTGCGGCGCCCTCCTCTACGGCGGCCCCGTCGTTCGGGCCGTCCGCGACGACTTCGAGCGCACGCTCGAGCGCTGCGACGCCGTCACTCCCGGCGAGTACCGGCCCCGGACCCTACCGGGCCTCGTGGCGAGGCAGGTCCTCAGGCTCTTCGCGCCGCTCCTTTGAACCATCGGCGAAGTATCCATTCCAGAGGCGGGAGAGGAACAACTCCCACGGCAATATATCGATACCGTCCACCCTCCGCGCGGAGCCTTCCCGGCAGACGACCGTATAGCTCGTCATGAGCCCTTCCTCGCGCAAGGCCCGAAGACCGCGCAGGTCGCGATCGTCGACCCTCGTAGTCGCCTTGACCTCGATGGCGGCGGCGTCGCCGAGGATGAAGTCTACTTCGAATCCCGAGGTCGAGCGCCAGTACCGTATCCGCGTCCTAGGAGAACGGTAATCCCTCCACGCGGCGAGTTCCATGTAGATGAAATGCTCGAAGAAGGGTCCGACGTCTGAAGACCCCTCGGTGATGATAGGGAAGCCCCGTAGCGCGCGTACGACGCCCAGATCGAAGAAGTAAAATTTTGCCCGCTCAATGGCCTTACGCTTGACTGTCGTGGTATACGATTGGATCTGCTCCCCGAGCAGGGTATCCTCAAGCACGGCGAACCAGGCCTGGACGGTCTGCCGCGTCACCCCCGCGTCGCTCGCTACGGCCGTGTAGTTCAACTCCTGCGCGTTGGCCACCGTCGCCGCGGACAGGAACCGCGAGAATGCCGGGATGTTCCTGGAGACGCCTTCCGCGGCGATCTCCTCGGTCAGGTATCTGCCTACGTACGAGTCCAGATCGTCGTCTGGATCGTCAGACAGCCAGTGCGAGGGGATGAGCCCGCGCCGGAACGCCTTGAATAAGTCGAAATCCGCGCCGAGTTCCAGCCAGGTGAGCGGATGCATGGTCCTATCCCGCCCCCGGCCGCCAAGGAGATTAATTCCCCGGGCATGAAGTTTCCGTGCGCTCGAACCGGTAAGAAGGAACGCGATGCCCCGCTCTTCGATGAGCAGGTGGACTTCATCCAGCAGAGAAGGGCATTTCTGGATCTCATCGATGCATACGACACGATCCTTAAAATCGTTAGCCGCTAGTTCCTGACGCAAAAGGCTGGGATCGGCGAGCAAGCGGCGCAGTAAGCCTTGATCCAGAAGGTTATAGGTCTTGTCGACCACCGAGGCGAGTTGGGAACGGATATACGACGATTTCCCCGTCTGGCGAGGCCCGAGCAAGAACACGCATCGGCTCTCCAGGAGCTTACCTAGCTCGAGGGCTCTGTCAATGTACATAATAGTAACCCCTACTTGCGATTATCATAATAATCGCAAGTAGGACTAGCGTCAACCTAAGCTAGCAGGAGGATAGCCTCGGCGTCCATGGCCGTGTTACTCCACGAACAGCCGCTTGGAGGCGTAGACGGGGTCGCTCGTCAGGTTGACGCCGAGCTTGCGGAGGCCGGCCTCGTCGCCCGGCGAGGGCACGTGCGACATATGCATCTGGCAGCCGCGCAGGCAGTGCAGGCGGTCGACGCAGGCCTGGACCATGGGCGTCAGCGCGGCGCTGATGGACAGGGCTATGAGGGCCTCGTCGACGTCCAGGCTGGCGCTCTTGCGCCCGAGCACGTCGCGCTTGAGGCGGGCCACCGACTCGATGACCAGGGGCGACAACAGGTGTATCTGGTCTGGCACGCCCGCGAGGCGCTTGATGCCGTTGAGCACGGCCGCCGTGGCGGCATGGAGGAGGTTGGAGTTCTTGCCGGTCACTATCTCCCCCGAGGGCAGCTCCAGGGCTGCTCCGCAGTAGATGGCGTCATCCTCCGCGCTGGCTCGCGACTCGGCTACCGTAGCCGCCTCGCGGGCCGCGGGCACCACGGGCCTATCCTCGGGCCTGAGGCCCAGCTCCTTGAGGAGGAGGTCGGCCTTCTCCTTAGAGGACTTGTCGGCCATGCCCATCATGTACTCGCTCGCGCAGCGCAGGTAGCGCCGTATG
>CAZNNA010000056.1:10718-14055 GCA_964573825.1 uncultured Treponemataceae bacterium | reverse complement strand
CTCAACTCCTGCGCCTCGGGCGTCTCGGTGGTCAACATCGACATCGGCTTCGGCGCCGGCTACCAGGCGGCCCTGATAGCCAGGGCGGCGACGCGCTAGACGGAGTAGTCGGTATCCAGGAAGACGAAGTCGTCCGGCCTCGCCACGACGCGAGAGGCGCGCGCCCCCCGGTCGCCCGCCTCTCCGGCCTCGTCCGAGCGCTTGCCCTTGAGCGCGTCGAGTTCCTTGGACGACAGGCCGCTGACCGCCTTGGCCACGCCGTTGATCGATACGATATCGCCGCGCTCGAAGGCCCCCTCCACGGATACGACGCCGCGCGGCAGGAGGGAGCGGCTCGCGCGCATGGCCGCCAGGGCGCCCTGGTCCACGGTGACGAGGCCCCTGGGCTGGGAGTTCTTGATCCAGCGCTCGCGGTTACGGAGCGAGGCCGAGGCGTCGAAGAGGGTGCCCAGGGGCTCGCCCGCCAGGATGCGCGTTACGGCCCTGGCCTCTCGCCCGTGGGCTATGACGACCCGGCAACCGGCGTCCCGCGCTATCGAGACGGCCGCGAGCTTGGTCCTCATGCCGCCCGTGGAGAACTCGGAGCCCGAGCCGCCGGCCGCGGCCAGGATGTCGTCGTCGAGCTCGCGCACGTAGCTCATCGGCCGGGCCTCGGGATGGCTACGCGGGTCGGCGTCGTAGAGCGCGTCTATGTCCGATAGGATGACCAGGAGCTCGGCGTCCACCTTGCTCGCCACGTAGGCCGATAGCCTGTCGTTGTCGCCGAAGGCTATCTCCGCCGTGGATACGGAGTCGTTCTCGTTGAAGACGGGCACGACGCGCCGCTCGATGAGGGCGTCCACGGTGGCGCGCAGGTTGAGGTAGGCCGAGCGCTTGTCCCAGGCGTCGCGCGTCACGAGGAGCTGGGCGGCGGTCAGGCCGAAGACGCCGAAGGCCCGTCGGTACTCTTCCATGAGCAGGGGCTGGCCGATGGCGGCGCAGGCCTGCTTGGTCCGGGTATCCTTGGGCTTCCGCGCCAGGCCCAGGGCCCGGGCGCCCATGCCCACGGCGCCCGAGGTCACGAGGATCGGCTCCTTGCCCGCCCGTACGAGGTCGGCGAACTCGGCGGCCACGCGGTGCAGGAACTCGACGTCTATGCCCAGGCCTTCGTCCGAGGGCCCGTCCGACAGGCGGGCGGATCGCCCCGGTTGCCTGGCTATGGTGGCGGTGCCTATCTTGACGACGACGCGCCTCGCCCCGGCGAGCGCGGCCCGCGCCGCGCTTCCGTCGCTCGCGCTAGCGTCGACGCCCATCGCCGCTTCGCCGTTTCCCTTGGCGCTATCGCCGTCCATGCTCGCCTCCCAGATCGATATCCTCGTGCCTGAAGGCGCGGCGCCCCGAGGCGTAGTCCGCTACCTCGTGCCCCGCGCCCGAAAGGAGCCACTTATAGGTCATGAGGCCGTCCAGTCCCATGGGGCCTCGGGCATGGATCTTTCCCGTCGATATGCCCAGCTCGGCCCCGAGGCCGTAGCGGTAGCCGTCGGCGAAGCGGGTGCTGGCGTTATGGAAGACCGAGGCCGAGTCCACCTCGGCCTGGAAGCGGGCAGCCGCCGACGCCGAACCGGTGACGATGGCGTCGGTATGGCCGGAGCCGTAGCGGTTGACGTGGGCTATAGCCTCGTCGATGGAAGCTACGACGCGGACAGCCATGCGGTAGTCCAGGTATTCGACGGCCCAGTCCTCGCCGGCCTTGGCCGAGCGGCCGGGCCCGGGGCCGAGCAGGACCAGGGCGCGCGGGCATAGCTCGAGGACGACGCCCGCGGCCTCGAGGGCGGCGGCGATCGCGGGCAGCGCGCGGGGCGCTACGGCCTCGTCGACGAGGAGGGTCTCCGCCGCGTTGCAGGCCGAAGGGTACTGCGCCTTGGAATCCACCGCCAGGCGGGCCGCCATGGCGACGTCGGCGGACTCGTGCACGTAGACGTGGCAGACGCCGTCGGAATGCCCGAGCACGGGTATGCGGCTCCGCTCCTTGACCGAGCTCACGAAGGCGGCCGAGCCCCGCGGTATGACCAGGTCGACGAGGTCGTCGAGCTCGAGGAGCTCGGAGACGGCCTCCCGGGTCTCCACCTGGCCGAGCCAGCCGGGGGGGCAGGCCGGCCTCGACTCCGGCCGACGCGACGATCCGGGCGAGCTCGCGGTTGCTGCGCTCGGCCTCGCGGCCGCCCTTGACGATGATGGCGTTGCCGCTCTTGGCCGCGAGGCCCGCCATCTGGACGAGCGCGTCGGGCCGGCTCTCGAACACCAGGGCCACGAGGCCTATGGGGCAGGACACGCGCCTGAGCACGAGCCCCTCGTCGAGCCGCCTGGCCTCGAGCACGCGCCCGGCCGGATCGGGCAGGCCCGCCAGGGCCTCGAGCATGGCCAGGGTTTCCTCGAGCTTCTTGGGGCCGTAGGCGAGCCGAGCCAGGGCGGGTCCTGGCAGCCCGGCGGATCGGGCCTCGGCCAGGTCGGCCTCGTTGGCGGCGAAGACGAGCGCCTTTTGGTCGCGGAGCCGCTCGGCCATGAGGCCAAGGGCGCGATCCCTTACGGCGGGGCCGAGGGCTAGGAGAGCCTTGGCGGCCGCCGCGCCGGCCTCGGCTATCGTTCGTGTTTCCATGCAAAGAAACATATCAGATAGGCGCGGCCTCCGCAATGGAGGGGACGACCTCCTCGAGGAAGACCCCGACGACGGCCGGATCGAAGAGCAGCCCGGCCTGGTCCTCCATGAAGCGAAGCGCCTCGCGCGGCTCGAAGGCGCGGCGATAGGGCCTATCCTCGCTGATGGCGTCCCAGACGTCCGCTACGGCTATGACTCGGGCGAGGAGCGGTATGGACTCGCCCGAGAGCCCGGCCGGATAGCCGCCGCCGTCCCAGCGCTCGTGGTGGTACAGCACCGCCGGCGTGACCGACTCGAAGGAGCGTATGCCCTCGAGGATGGAGGCGCCGAGCTCGGGGTGCCTCTTGATGGCCGCGAGCTCCTCCGGTTCGAGCCTTCCCGGCTTGTCCAGGACGGACTCGCTCACCCCCATCTTGCCCGCGTCATGGAGCAAGGCAGCCACGCGAAGGGTATAGAGCTGCGCCGCGGGTAGCCCCAGCGCCTCGCCGAGCCGTACTGCCGCCCGGGCGACCCGCTCGGAGTGACCGGCGGTCCAGCGGGACTTGGCGTCTATGGCGCGGGTCAGGGAGCTGATGACGCCGAGGAAGTTATCCTCGCGGGCCTCGTGCTCCATGACGGCGCGCGCCGCCACGCCGGCCTGGTCGGCCAGGAGGCAGAGCACGCGCCGTTGCTCGACGGACAGCGGGCCCTCGCGAGCGAGGG
>CAZNNA010000056.1:2022-10708 GCA_964573825.1 uncultured Treponemataceae bacterium | reverse complement strand
GTTGCGGGGGCGGCCCCCGCGCGGCCACGGTGCGCGCGCGGGGGGCCCGCGACGAGGGAACCCGAGTAGCGCCCGTCGACGCGGAAGGGCGCGGAGGCCAGCCAGCCGCTATCGGTCCCGAGGAGATCGTAGGCTATGGCGGCCACGCCGGCCGCTCCGGAGTGTACGGGCGACTCGTAGTAGCGCTCGTAGTCTCCCGCCGGCTCGGGCCCCAGGAGCTCGTCGGACACGAAGGGCTCGTAGGGCCCGGCCTCCGCCGGGGCGCCGCTCCCGGCCAGCGCCGCTACGGCCCAGCCGTTCCGCTCGTCGTCGCGGAGCGCCACGGCCACGGGGCTACCCCCCAGGGAATCTGAGACTATGCCGGCTACCTCGGCGAAGAGCTCCTTGCGGTTCCGGAGCGACAGCACGGCCCTGTCTATGCGGTTCATGGCCTCCATGGTCGCCAGGCGCGAGGCGGTCTCGGCTCGCCGGCTCTCCAGCTCCTCGGCCATGGCGCCGAGCGTACGGCCGAGGACGCCTATCTCGTCGCGCCGGCGGCCGTCGAAGCTGGCGGCCTCGCCGCGCCGGTAATCGTCGGCGGCGTCGGCTAGGCGGGACAGCGGCCGGGTGAAGCGCCCGGCGAAGAGGCGCCCGAGCGCCAGCGATAGCGCGGCGAGGATGACGGCGTAGGCCGCGGTCTCGCGGCCGTTCTGGCGCAGGAAACCGGTCAGGCTCTCCACGTCCACGTCAGCGCCTATGGCCCAGGCGGTGCCGTCCGGCCCGGAGGGGAGGAATAGGAAGGCCGGCAGGGACCGGTCGGCCAGGCGCTCGAGGGCCGGGACCAAGGCGACCCGCCGCTCGGCGGCGCGGCTCAAGGCCGCTGACGTAGCCTCGCTCGCGAGCGCGGAGGCCACGAAGCCGTCGGCGCCGCGCTCGATCCCTATCCAGCGCTCCCCGGGCTCGCGGGCGTAGAGCCTGAGCCCCCGGTAGGCCTCGTGGGAGGTTAGGAAGGGCAGCGAGCGCTCGAGCGCGTCCAGGCGGTCGTTGGTACCGCCGGCCAGGGCTCGGAGCGTCGCGGCGTCCCCCTGCCCTACGCTACCGGCGAAGGCGCTCGCCGCTACCTGGGCCCCGACGCGGAGCGCCAGGGTCGTGGCCACGCGCCCGTAGGCCGCGAAGGCGCCCAGGGACAGCACCACGCCGAAGGCGAAGAAGAAGCCGGTCAGCTTCCAGGCTATGGACACCCTGCGCGGCAGGAGGCGAGAAGGAACGACGGGAAGCGGCATCGGTAAAAGATATCGAAAACGAGGCGGATCGTCGACGCCTAGCGCTCGCTCCCGAAGCGCCTCGAGTGCACGATCGTGCGGCCCTCGAAGCATCCGGCCTCGACGAAGAGGTCGGCCAGGCGGCACTCCGCCAGGGCGCCGGCCGCCTCCCCGGATAGCGTCAGCCGGCCCGCCTCCGCCCGCTTGGCGCCGAGGTGATGGCTGAAGTTGACGGCGTCCGAGACTATAGTGCCCGTACTACCCGGCGGGGCGTACTCGGTCGCGCCGTAGTGCATAGCGAAGGTCAGCTCGACGGGAAAGGGCAGGAAGAGGCGCTCGTAGGCCAGGAGCGGCGTCCCCAGGAGCATGCGTAGGCAGGCAGCGATAGTCGTCCTTGCGCAGGGAGCCAGGGGCGGCACGAGGAAGAGCGCGCTCGCGTCCGTCTCCATCCAGGGCAGGGGATCGGCCTCGGCCAGGCCCTGCTGCACTACCTGCCTGAACTTATCGCGGAAGGCCCGGTAGCCCGCCTCCCCCAGGCGGGTCTTCAGGTTGACCTGGGCGGAGACGGAGACGTACAGGAAGTAGAACGGATAGCTGGAACGCGGCTTGAGGGCCTTCCAGCCCGGGAAGGCCAGGGCGGCTCCGCTCCCCGGCTCGTCGGCGCAGGCCCGCGCGCGGGGCCCGTCGGTCCTCGCGTCGGCGCTCGCCCGTGCTACGCTCTCCTTTGCGGCGCCCCGTGGCTCGCCGGGGACCTGGCTACCGGCCTGGCGCGAGGACAGGGCCAGGGCGGACTTGAGGCGAGTCCTATCGAGCCCGGCCTTGCAGGCCTCGGGGCCCAGGTAATCGGCCGCCCCGTCCAGGAAGAGCCTCCCTGGATCCTTGACCGCGCCCTTGGGGTCGACGACGCCCCAGGCGGCGCCTTGAGTCTCGCCTTGGTTGGCGCCCGAGGCGGCGCGGCGCCTCAGGGTCGCGAGCTGCTTCTTGAGCTCGTCGGGCCCGAGGCCCGTCGCGTCGAGGAAGAGAGCCTCCTCGCCATCGGGCCTATAGGACTTGAGGGCCTCGAGGGGGCTCGTCTGTATGTCGGCCGGGGCCCTCGACGCTCCCGCCAAGGGCGCTGATCGAGCGCCGCTGAAGACCCGGGCCCTCACGCGCCCTCCAGGCCGACGGCGTAGTGGCGGATCTTGCCGTAGGGCGACTGGCTCTCGGGGCCGAAGCGGTCCTGGATGACGCGGTCTATCGACAGGAAGAGGTTGGCCGAGGCTCCCAGGGTATCGACGGGCGTCGCCTTGGCCTCTATCTGTATGACGTCCTTGAGCGTCTCGTTCTTGAAGAGCTCTATAGGGTCGACGCGGTAGCGCAGCGGGCCGGCGTGGGCGGCTATCCTCACGCGGAGCGGCTCGGGCAGCGGATTGGCGAGCCTATTGAAGAAGAAGAGCTCGTTCAGGATCTCCATGCCGGCGAGCAGGGCGGAACGTTCCTTCTGGCCGAAGAGGAAGGCCGCCACGACGCCGTCGCCTTCCCAGGACCAGAGACGGCCGAAGCGGCCCACGACCGCTCGGTAGACGATGCTCCTCAGCCCGGCGTAGGCGCGCTCGACCTTGTCGGCGCTATTGCGCTTTACGAGCAAGGAATTGGCGGCCACGTCCAGCCGGAGCACGGCCGCCTGGCGCTCGTCGCCGTCGCGGAGCCGTCCCCAGTCCGGGCTTACCCGCTCGTGGGAGTTCTCGAAGAACTGCCCCGTGGAGCGGTCGAAGACGTAGCCCTCCTGGGCTATCGCCTTGACGAGCTGCCCGAGCCCCTTGATGGGATAGGGCCGGCCCATGTAGCCCTCGGCGTCTACGCGGACGAGCACCTCGACGAAGTCGAGGAAGCGGTCGTCGCCCACGACGTCGGCCACGATGCGTTCCGCGGCCATCTGGTTGGTTATGGGAATATTCTCCGGTATTCCGGAGCGCGCGTACAGGTCGTACTCGGGATCCGCGATCCGCACGAATCGCAGCATCGCCTCCGCCGACAGGGACTCGTAGAGCATCCTGCGGCAGAGGCTGCTCAGGGTATTCTTAACCTTCATTGAAACCGCCGACTATATTAGCTGACGGCTAGTATAGCACGCGATCGGCCTCGGAAAAAGCCTAGGCGCGCGAGTAGCCAGCTACGGCATCGCGATAGAAGTAGTAGCTATCCTTGGGCCTTCTATCCAGGGTCCTGGGATCGACCGCCACGAGGCCGAAGCGCTTGTCGTAGCCGTGGGCCCACTCGAAGTTGTCGAGGAGGCTCCAGGCGAAGTAGCCGCGCAGGGGAACGCCGTCGGCTACGGCCTCGGCGCAGGCGCCCAGGTGGGCCCGGAGATAGTCGACCCTGTCGGCGTCCCGGACGTGGCCGCCTGGACCGGGCGCGTCCGGGAAGGCGGCGCCGTTCTCCGTGACGTAGAGAGCCTTGGCAGGCCACGTCTCGGCTATGGTCCCCAGGATGCGCCGGAGGCCGGCCGGGGCTATGTCCCAGCCCATCGCCGTCTTAGGGCATGCGGTCGGGACGAAGCGATAGCCGTCGGGTAAGGCCTCCGAGGGACTGGCAGCCTCCACGGCGTCCTCGTTGTAGTAATTAACGCCTATGAAGTCGACGGGCCCGGCGATGGCCTCGAGGTCGCCCGGCTCCGCGGGCATGGCGGCGCGGCGGGCCTCGAGGTACCCCTCGGGATAGCCCCGCCCGAAGACGGGGTCGAGCCAGAGCGCCGTCCGCTCGACGGAGGCGCGGGCCGCGGCCTCGCGGTCAGCCCCTCGCCGGGTGGCGGGCCGGGGGGTGGCCGGGTTTATCACGAGGCCGAGCTCGCCTGGGTAGCCGCCGTCGCGGAAGGCGCGGTTGGCCAGGCCGTGGCCCAGGAGCAGGTGGTGGGCCGCGCGGAGCGCCTTGGAGCGATCGCGCAGCCCGGGCGCGTGCTCGCCGGTCTCGTAGCCCAGGAAGGCCGAGCACCAGGGCTCGTTGAGCGTCATCCAGCGCTTAACGCGATCGCCCAGGGCCTTATATGCCAGTGCCGCGTAGTCGGCGAAACGCAGGGCCGTCTCGCGGGATGTCCATCCGCCCTGCTGGCCAAGCTCCAGGGGAAGGTCCCAGTGGTAGAGCGTCACCCATGGCTCGATGCCCGCCGCCAGCAAGGCGTCGACGAGCCTGGAGTAGTAGCCGAGCCCCGCCTGGGATGCCGGCCCCGATCCTCCCGGCTGCACTCGCGGCCAGGATAGGGAGAAGCGGTACGCGTCGACGCCCAGGCCCGTCAGCAAGGCCACGTCGCTCTCCCAGAGTCGGTACGAGTCGCAGGCCACGTCGCCGTTCTGCCCCAGGCTCACGCGGCCGGGCTCTCGGCAGAAGGCGTCCCAGATGGACGGCCCGCGCCCGGCCGCGCCCTCGATCTGGAAGCTCGAGGTGGCGCAGCCCCAGGTGAAATCGACGGGGAAGCCGTCGGACCGCTCGGTTCGTATGATGCTCATGGCTGTACTACCTTGTTATCCCTTGACGGCGCCGGCCGCGACGCCCTTGGTGATCTGCTTGCGGAAGATGACGTAGAAGACGAGCATCGGCACCATGCCTATGGTCAGGGCGGCGAACTGCTTGCCGTAATCGGTCGAGAGGGAGCCTGAGAACTTGAAGATGCCCAGGGGCAGGCTCTTGAGCTCGGTCCTGGACACGAGGATGTTTATGAGGGCGAACTCGTTCCAGATGTTGGATATGTTCAGGATGGCTAGCGTCACCGCCACCGGCATGGACATGGGCAGGATGATGCGCCTGAAGACGGTAAGGAAACCGGCGCCGTCTATGCGGGCCGACTCCACGAGCGACGTCGGTATGGCCCGGATGTACTCGGTGGCCAGGTAGACGCCTATGGGTAGGCCGGTCCCGACGTAGACGAGGAGGACCGCGGTCCTCGTATTGTAGAGGCCGAGCAGCGTCATCTCCAGGAAGAGCGGTATCATCAGGGTCTGGGCCGTCACGAGGATGCCTATCACGAAGCTGTTGTATATGGGCTTCGTGGCCCTGGAACGGAGCTTGGAGAAGGCGAAGCCCGCCATGAGCGACAGTACCACCGTGCCGAGGGTGGCGCCTATCGTATACAGGAAGGAGTTAGGGAAGAGCAGGGCGAAGTCGCCCATCTTCCAGGCCTCGGCGTAATTGGCCAGCGTCGGGTCGCGCGGCAGGGCTAGCTGGCTCACCTGGAACTCCCTAGTCGACTTGAACGAGTTCATGACGAGCCACAGGATGGGATAGAGCGTCATGGCGGTGAAGAGCGCCATAATCGCGTAGGCCAGGACCTTGGCCAGGGCTCCCCCGAGGCGCGCCAGCGGGGTAGTCCGCAGTTCGTCGGTCATCACTCCTCCTTGCCGCCGTAGCGCTTCTCTACGGCCTTGGTCAGCGCGATCAGGAGCAGGCTAATGACCACCGTGATCAGCGATATGGCGTTAGCCAGGGGCAGGTTGGGCCGTCCCAGGAACGCGTTGTTATACATATATATTGCCAGGATCTCGGTCACCCGCGAGGGCCCCCCGCCGGTCATGGCGAAGACCAGGGAGAAGCTCGAGAGCGAGCCGGATATGGCGAGTATGGCGGAGTTGACCATGGTCCCCGAGAGGGAGGGCAGGATGACGGAGCGCATCACCTGCCATTCCGAGGCGCCGTCGATGCGGGCCGCCTCGATGATCTGCGCGTCGATCTTCTGCATGTTGGCCAGGAAGAGTATCAGGTACATGCCGGTGTACATCCATAGGATGACGAACATGACGGGCAGCATGGCCAGGTTGGGCTTGGTCAGGAACTCGGGGCTCCAGCGCTTGACGAAGAGGTTGCAGAGGTCGCCGAGCAGCTCGGAGCGGGGCGCGTCGGCGTAGGAGAGTATGAGGTCCTTGAGCTCGGGGATAGGGTCTCCGAACCACTCGGCCGCGGCGGGACCGGCCAGGTCCAGGACGCGCTGGACTATGTCGTCGCCTATATCGGCTATCGGCACGCCGGCCAGGACGGCCTCGAGCCTTGACATGAAGCTACCGCGGGCCAGCTCGTTCATGACCTCGGCTATGGGGCCGTTCGGGGAGAAGATGGTCTGCCAGAGCAGGCCGACGACGATGACGGAGATGATGTTGGGCACGTACAGCACGCCCTGCCAGAACGATGGCCAGCGTACGAGCTTCCTATAGATGACGTAGGCGAAGATGAAGCCGAGCGGCAGCTGGCCGAATACGGATACGGCCACGATGAAGGCGTTGTTCTTGAGCGCGTTCCAGAAGTACGGGTCGCCGAAGACGCGAGCGTAGGCCTTGAGCCCGGCGAAGCCCCAGCGCTCGCCGCCGAACATCTTGCCGCCGTCGTAGTTCGACAGCGACAGGGCCAGGGATAGTACGACCGGGAAGGCCATAACGATGATGTAGATGATGAAGGCGGGCAGCACGAGGGTCCAGTAGGCCCTCCGCTCCTCGCCCCGCGTCCTGAGTCTATGCACGGGCTCTCCCTCGCGTACCCACTGACCGGCCCCCTCGTACCCGGGAGGCCGGCCGTCGAGCTTATTTCTTGGTCGCTGCCTTCCAGGTCTCGAAGGCCTTCTGGGTCTCCGCGGCCACCACGGCCGGGGTCTTGGTACCGAGGCCGATGGCGATGAGGCCGTCGTTGATCACGTTATAGACCGCGGGGTCGAGCACGCCGTCGAGCACGTAGCAGGTCGAGGGGTTCTCGGCGTAGTAGACGGGAACCTTGGCCACGAGGGGCTCGACGTCGGCCTTGACGCCCTTGCGGGTCGGGACGAAGGCGCCGGTGCCGAAGCGTATGGCCTGGACCTCGGGGGAGTACAGGTACTCGATGAGGCGCTTGGCGGCCTTCTCCTTGGCGGAGCCGACCGGGAGGGAGGCGGCTACCGACCAGCCGGTGCCGGCCACGGCCGAGGTGATTCCGCGATTCTTCTCGCCGGGCAGGGACACGAGCGGCAGGAGGGCGAAGTCCTTGTCCTGGGCCGCGGGGGCGATGAGCGCCTTGCCGGAGGCCTTGTCGGTGATGTAGGCGCCGGCCCTCCAGTCGCCGTCTATATAGATGGCGGCCTTACCGGAGGCGAAGATGCCGGCGGACTCGCCGTAGCCGACCTGGACGTCCTCGCGGGCCAGGATGCCGTCCTTGTACAGGTTGGCTATGACCTCGAGAGAGGAGACGAAGGGCCTGTCGGTGAACTTGGCCTTGCCGGCCAGGATGGAATCGATGAAGTCGTCACCGGCCATGCGGCCTACGACCGTGGAGAAGAGGCAGGACTGCATGGGCCAGGCGTCCTTGTTGGGAAGCATGGCGACCTGGATACCCTTGGCCTTGAGCTTGGGCACCATCTTCTTGAGGTCCTCGTAGGTCTTGGGCGGCTTGAAGCCGTTATCCGCGAGGAGCTTCACGTTGGTGTAGAGCACCGTCGTATAGGTATACGACTGGGGCAGCATGGCCATGTACCGACCTAGCTGGTTGGCGGGGTTGGTCGCGGCGGCCGAGAAATTCTTGAGGTAGGCGTCGCCGAGGAGGACCTTGAGATCCTTGGCCAGCTTCTTCTCGTGCACCACGGCGGAGCGGGCGCCCGGCCAGATGTAGAAGACGTCGGGCATGGTACCGGCCGCCGCGTAGGCCTGCAGCTTCTGGTGGTACGGCTCGTTGAAGAGGATCTCGATATTGAGCGTGATATCGGGGTTGTCCTTCTGGAATTTCTGCCAGATGGCCACGTCCTCGGCGTAGCCCGACTGATCCGCCTGCTGATAGTTCAGTACCGTCAGGGTCACCTTCTCCTGGGCATACGCGCCGGCCGCGGCAATGGCCGCGAGCGCGAGCGCCGCTATGGTCCTTCTCATCAGTCCCTCCTCGCCATGGGCCCGGGCGCCCATGCGACACCGCTAGTCTATCGTTCCCTTATGGAACATCATCCCCTACGGGGACGCGTAAACCCTAGTCTGACCCGAGCCCGGGCAGGAGCCGCTCGGACACGAGCCTGTCGAACACCATGCCGGCGGCTCCGTAGGCCACGGCCCTATCGCCCAGGCTCGAGTAGCGAATATCCACGCCCTTGGGAGCCGGGTACATCCAGTTCTCCTCAAGCCGCCGCCTGAGCACGGCCGGCATGTCCACGTCGAGCGACTCAATGTCGCCGCCTATGAAGACGCGCTCGAAATCCATAGTGTTGACGAGCATGGCCATGTTACGCGCCAGCTCGTCGGCGACCCGGGCGAGGACGGCAGGATCCCTGTCGAGCCTTTGTATGTCGCCCGGCCCGACCGCGAACTGCAGCTCGCCCGGACCGTCGCAGAAGACGCTACGGAACTCGCCTGCGTTGCCGTGGGCGCCCGTATGCACCTTGCCGCCGAGGACCACGCCGAAGCCGACGCCAATGCCGCCGCCGAGGCTTGCCGAGGGCGCGATCGCGGGCGCGGCCGGGGAGACGGCCGGGGAGA
>CAZNNA010000056.1:0-1922 GCA_964573825.1 uncultured Treponemataceae bacterium | reverse complement strand
CCGAGGCTTGCCGAGGGCGCGATCGCGGGCGCGGCCGGGGAGACGGCCGGGGAGATGGCCGAGGGGCTCGGCCCCGCATCCGAGCCAGCCCTATACTCGACCAGGGCGAAGAGTATGTCGCGCAGTTCCTCGCTGCGTCCGAAGGAGAGCTCGCCCCAGGCGCAGCAGTTGGCGTCGTTCTCGACGAAGCACGGGTGCGCCAGCCTGGCGGCGACCGACTTGCCGAAATCCAGCGGCTTATCCAGGCCGAGGGGCACCGAGTAGCGAACGCGAGACTTCTTGGAGTCGACGAGGCCGCCGACCCCGACGCCGATGCCGAGCAGCCCGGGGCCGCCCCCGAAGGCCTCCGCGACCTCGCCTATGACGGCCAGCATGCCCTCGGCGAAGTCGCCCCCGAGGCCCGCGTGCCCCTTGCGGGCCTCCCTGACGCCGCCGGCCAGGTCCACGAGGACGGCGACGTAGCTATCGAGCCGAATCTCAATACCGATGAAGCGGCCGAAGTCCTTATTGATATCGAGCCGTATCGGCCGGCGGCCGCCCTTGCTGGAAGCCTCCCCTTCCTCGGTCTCCACCACGAGTCCCAGCTCGAGGAGGCGATTGACCTGGTTGGTAACGGTGGACTTGTCGAGCCCTAGGCGATCGGCTATATCGACCCGGCTCATGCCGGGATTGCGCCAGAGTGTCTTGAAGATACGGGCGGCCGTCCTGGGGCCGACGCCTTTCGTCGCCATGGTACTCCTACCGCGCGGGCGGGTGGTATATTGTTGGTTGATTTATCCAACCAATCATGCTATACCATGGCTTGCGCGAACCGTCAACGGCAAAACGACGACGGCGCTGCGCGACGAGGCTACGGGGAGGCAAGCATGGTACGTATCGAGCTGGCGGGAACCTGGACGCTACGGCGCGTCGCGGACGGGAGCGAGCGCCCCATGGCCGTACCGGGAGACGTCATGTCCGCCCTCCTGGCGGCCGGCGAGATACCCGACCCCTACCGAGGCCGGAACGAGCTAGGCCTTCAATGGATAGGCCGGGAGGACTGGGTCATGGAGACCCGCTTCGAGGCCGGTCCCGAACTCCTCCGCCGTCGCCACGCCTTCCTCGACCTCGACTGCGTCGACACGGTAGCGGAGATCCGGCTCAACGGCCGGTACCTGGCGGAATCCTCAGACATGTTCAGGCGCGTCCGCCTGGACGTCGGCCCTGGCCTGGTCCCGGGTACCAACACCCTCGCCATAGCCATACGCTCGCCGGAGGCGGAGGCCGCGCGCCGGGCCGCGGGACTTCCCTACCCCGTTCCCGCCTCGACCTACCCGGTCAGCTCGCCCCACCGCAACCTCGTGCGCAAGGCCCAATGCATGGGCGGCTGGGACTGGGGCCCCTGCCTGATGACCGGCGGCGTCTACGACGGGGCCGCCGTCGTCGGCATCGACGGGCCGCGCGTCGAGTACGCCCGCGTCCGCTCGCGCCGCGCTGGCGGCTCCGGCGATTGGCTAGCCGAGGTCACTATAGAGCTCCTAGCTCCCGAGGCCATGGAGTCCCGGCTCGAGCTGAGCCTGGCGGGGACCGAGCTCGCCGAGACCGTGACCCTACCGGCCGGCCCGAGCGCAGTCACGCGCGAGCTGCTCGTACGCGGCCCCGAGGCCTGGCGCCCGAACGGCGTGGGCCCCGACGGCCCCCGGGCCCTCTACGAGCTAGGCGTCCGTATCGGCCCCGCGTCCGCCAAGGCGGAGGCAGGCGCCCACGAGCTACGCAAGCGCGTCGGCTTCCGCGAGCTGCGCGTCGAGGCGGAGGAGGACGCCGACGGGCGCTCGATGACCCTGGTTCACGAGGGCAGGCGGCTCTTCGCCAAGGGCGCCAACTGGATACCGGCGGACGCACTCCCCTCCCGCTGGACGCGGGAGCGCTACGCGGGGCTCCTG
>CAZNNA010000055.1:0-14413 GCA_964573825.1 uncultured Treponemataceae bacterium | reverse complement strand
CCTGACAACCCTGTATCGCAGGGCCTGCCCTGCGCATGGGCATCGGCGCTAATCGTGCCGACGCGCCATGCTCCGGCCACCCGCGATACAGGGCTGTATAGTGCTACTCTTGCATTGCTTTCGTTATGCGTGAAGATCCTTTTTACCATTCTCTTATCCTGTTTATCAGTTTTACATCCTGTCATTCCTGTCATAATTCTCTACTTTGCCTTGTGTGTTTCATTCATGGCGGGCTTCCAAATGGCGCTATCGCGGCGTCGCGAGTCTCGGATCGCGCCTGTCGGCTCGCTCTGGGCCGGGGCGCTCGCTGTCGCGGCCATCCATGGCCGCTTCTCCTCGCTATCGCTCGGCGCTCGCGCCCGTCCGACTCCCTTCTGGCGAAGATATAAAAAGAGAGACCCGCCAGTAGGCGGGCCTCTCTTTTTAAGCGCCAGAAGGGAGTCGAACCCTCGTCTCCAGCTTGGAAGGCTGGGGTAATAGCCGTTATACGACTGGCGCGAACGGATCGGCGGAACCATACCATCGCCGCGGGAGGCTCGTCAACAGCGATACATTAAGGAACCGGGCTACCGAACCCTCGCCTCCAGCCTAGAAGGCCGGGATACTGCCGCGACAGCGAAGTCCCCGCGCTTGCAGAGCCGCGGGGGCTCCGCGATACTTCATGCCTGCGACGAGGAGGCTAACGATGGGTGAGGCTAGGCGCTTCTTGAGGCTCTTCAGGGTGGAACTCGACGACCTCATGGAGGACGTGCAGCATAGGATGGACCTGACGGAGCGGCGGTTCGAGCGCGAGGAGATAACGCAGTACGTGCGGCTCGCCAACGAGGCCATCCTCAAGCGAGAGCTCGACTCGCTAGAAAAATTCGCGGGCATTGTTGACGGAATCGATGCGTCGCTCTATAAAGGTATATCGGATATCGAAACCGCGCTCCTGGATCGGTCCCGGGACTATGTCTCGCGGCTCGAGGATCCGGAAGCGGTCTACGTACTACTGAAGCGAAAGATCGATAAGGTCAAGGCGTTCATATCGTCGGACGATATCGCTCCAGCGTCCCATTGATCGGTCGAGAGAGAGGTTGCTATGGATATTCGCGTGCAGGAGTTACTAGAGAAGATCAAGCGCGACGGCATCGAGCAGGCGGAAGCCGACGCGGCCAAGATACGCGCCGAGGCGGAGGCTAGGCGGGCGGATATCGTCGCCGCGGCCGAGAAGGAGGCCAAGGCCATCGTCGCCAAGGCCAAGGCCGACGCCGGGCGCGCCGACGAGGCCGGCAAGGCGGCCCTGGCGCAGGCCTCGCGCGACCTCGTGCTGGCCTTCCGCGGCGAGATAGAGCGCGTGCTGGCCTCCATAGTCGGCGCCGAGGTCGGCGCGGCCTTCGACGCCGAGACCGTCAAGAAGGCCCTGCCCGCCATACTCGAGGCCTGGGCCAAGGACGGCCGCGACGAGCTGTCGGTGCTCCTGCCCGCCAAGGACCTCGCCTCGCTCGAGGCCTTCTTCAAGGATAAGCTCTCCGCCGCCCTTAGGAAGGGCGTGGACCTCAAGCCCCACAAGGACGCCAAGGCCGGCTTCCGCATCGCCGAGAAGGGTGGAGCCGCCTACTACGACTTCTCCGCGGACGCCGTCGCGGCCATGCTCGGCTCCTACCTCAACGCGAGGCTCGCCGCCATAGTCGCGGGCGCCGTCGCGGAGGCGGCGAAGTAACGCCGCCATGTCGTCGTACTACTACTTCATAGCGACGCTGCCGTCCCTCCAGGCGGGCGCCTCGGCCGCCCCCGTGCCCTACGAGGAATTCCTCGATCGAGCGTCGCGCTTCCTATCCCCAAAGGACCTGGAGACGCTGGTCGGAGCCAGGCTATCCGTTCCCGAGGACGGCGCCCTGCCCGCGTCGGCCGCGGCCTCGCCGCTCCTCGGCCGTTACTACCGCTGGGAGCTGGCCCTCCGCAACGAGCTGGCCAGGCTCAGGGCCGGGCGGCTCCAGAAGCCGCTCGAGCGGCACCTGAGGCCGGGCGAGCCCGAGTGGGACGCCGCTCGGGCGGCCCACTCGGCCTTCCAAGCGGAGGATCCGCTCCAGGGAGAGCTGATCATCGAGCGCGAGCGCTGGGCCCTCGTCGAGTCGCTCGCCGTCAACCGATTTTTCGATATGGAATACCTCGTGGCGTACGGCCTCCTTACGCAGGCGCTCGAGCGCCGGGCGCGCTTCGCCGTCGAACGAGGGCAAGAAGGATACGGGACCGTGTATCGATCCGTCCTCGAAACCGCGGACTACCGCGATGAATCCGGAGAAGGCAAATGACAGACACCAAAGGCGCGGTCACGGGCGTGAACGGCAACATGGTGAGCGTCCGCGTGGACGGCGCCATATCCATGAACGAGGTGGCCTACATCGTCACGGGCGGCAAGCGGCTCAAGTCGGAGATCATCCGCGTCCAGGGCGACGTGGTCCAGACGCAGGTCTTCGAGATGACCAAGGGCATCAGGGTCGGCGACCCGGTGGAGTTCTCCGGCGAGATGCTCGCCGTCGAGCTCGGGCCGGGGCTCCTCGGCAAGATATACGACGGGCTACAGAACCCGCTTCCGGAGGTGGCCGCCAAGTCCGGCTACTTCCTGGAGGCCGGCGTCTACCTCGAGGCCCTGCCCCGGGACGCCACGTGGGCCTGGACGCCCGCGGTCAAGGCCGGCGATAGGGTGGAGAGGGCCGACGTCCTCGGCACCGTGCCTGAGTCGGCCTTTACCCACAAGGTGATGGTACCCTTCGGCCTCCTCGGGTCCTATACCGTCAAGTCGATTAAGCCCGCCGGGCAGTATACGGTGGCGGACGAGATAGCCGTGCTCGAGGGCGAGGACGGCAAGGCCGTGCCCGTGACCATGAAGTTCTCCTGGCCCGTAAAGCGCGCCATAGACTGCTACGCCGAGCGCCTCAAGCCGGTCGAGCCCATGGTCACCAAGAACCGCATCATCGATACCTTCTTCCCCGTCGCCAAGGGCGGTACCTACTGCATCCCCGGGCCCTTCGGCGCCGGTAAGACGGTGCTCCAGCAGGTGACGAGCCGCAACGCCGACGTCGACATCGTCATCGTGGCGGCCTGCGGAGAGCGCGCCGGCGAGGTCGTGGAGACGCTCAAGGAGTTCCCCGAGCTCATCGACCCGCGCACGGGCCGCTCGCTCATGGAGCGCACCATCATCGTCTGCAATACCTCGTCCATGCCGGTAGCCTCCCGCGAGGCCTCCGTGTACACGGCCGTGACCATGGCCGAGTACTACAGGCAGATGGGCCTGGACGTCCTCCTCCTGGCCGACTCCACGAGCCGATGGGCCCAGGCCATGCGCGAGATGTCCGGCCGCCTCGAGGAGATCCCGGGCGAGGAGGCCTTCCCCGCCTACCTCGAGTCGGTCATAGCCGGCTTCTACGAACGCGCCGGCATCGTGCGCCTCAAGGGCGGCGAGACCGGCTCCGTGACCATAGGCGGCACCGTGTCGCCGGCCGGCGGTAACTTCGAGGAGCCGGTGACGCAGGCGACGCTCAAGGTCGTCGGCGCCTTCCACGGCCTGTCCCGCGAGCGCTCGGACGCCCGCAAGTACCCCGCCATCCATCCGCTGGAGTCCTGGTCCAAGTACAAGAGCCTCCTCCCGTCCGACAGCGTCGCCTGGGCCCACCGCTTCCTGTTCCGCGGCTCCGAGGTCGGGCAGATGATGAAGGTCGTGGGCGAGGAAGGCACGAGTATCGACGACTTCCTCGTCTACCTCAAGGGCGAGTTCCTCGACGCCGTCTACCTGCAGCAGAACTCCTTCGACGCCGTCGACGCGGCCGTCTCGCCGGAGCGGCAGCGCGCCATGTTCTCGCGCTGCGTTCGCGTGCTCGGCGCCTCGTTCGACTTCAAGGACAAGGACGCGGCGCGCGGCTGGTTCAACCAGCTACGCCAGCGCTTCCTGGACATGAACGGCGTGGAGTGGGGCACGGACGCGTTCAAGAAGGCCGACGCGGAGCTCGGGGCCTTCGTAGCCGAGAGGGTATCGGGGCTGGACAAGAAGGCCGCCGCTATCATCGAGAGCCTGGAGTAACTGACATGAAGAAGGTGTATTCCCGCATAGAGTCCATCAAGGGCAACGTTATAAGCGTCAGGGCCTCCGACGTGGCCTACGGCGAGCTTGCCGAGGTGTCGACCCGCTTCGGCACGTCGCTCGCCGAGGTCAACAGGCTCGAGGGTGACCTCGTATCGCTGCAGGTCTTCGCCGGCGGCCGCGGCATATCGACGGGCGACGAGGTCCGCTTCCTCGGTAACCCGATGCGCGTGTCCTTCGGCGACGAGCTCAAGGGCCGCATCTTCACGGGCTCCGGCGAGCCGCGCGACAAGGGCCCGCAGCTCAAGGACAACCTGATACCGATAGGCGGCCCCTCGGTCAACCCGACCAACCGCATCATACCCCGCGAGATGGTCCGCACGGGCATCCCGATGATCGACCTCTTCAACACGCTCGTGAAGAGCCAGAAGCTGCCGATCTTCTCCATCTCCGGCGAGCCGTACAACGAGCTCCTCGCGCGCATAGCCATGCAGGCCGAGGTCGACCTCATCATCCTCGGCGGCATGGGCCTCAAGTACGACGACTACCTCTTCTTCAAGGACACCCTGGAGGAGGGCGGCTCCCTGCAGAAGACCATCATGTTCGTGCATACCGCCGCCGACCCCGTGGTCGAGTGCCTCATGGTACCGGACATATCGCTGGCCGTCGCCGAGCGCTTCGCGCTCAAGGGCCAGAACGTCCTCGTGCTCCTCACGGACATGACCAACTTCGCCGACGCGATGAAGGAGATTGCGATCACCCAGGAGCAGGTACCGTCGAACCGCGGCTACCCCGGCGACCTCTACTCCCAGCTCGCCTCTCGCTACGAGAAGGCGGTCGACTTCGCCGATTCCGGCTCCATAACGATCCTGGCCGTGACGACGATGCCGGGCGACGACGTGACGCACCCGGTGCCGGACAACACCGGCTACATAACCGAGGGGCAGTTCTACCTGAAGGGCGGCCGCATCGAGCCCTTCGGCTCCCTGTCCCGCCTCAAGCAGCAGGTGAACGGGCGGACGAGGGCCGACCACCGGGCCATCATGGATGGCATGATCAAGCTGTTCGCGGCCTACCGCGATACGCTCGAGAAGAAGTCCATGGGCTTCCAGATGTCCGCCTGGGACCAGAAGCTCCTCAAGTACGGCGAGCTGTTCGAGCGCGAGATGATGGACCTCTCGGTCAACGTCCCGCTCGAGGGCGCCCTGGACAAGGGCTGGGAGATCCTGGCCGCCTGCTTCGACCCACAGGAGACCGGGCTCCAGACCAAGCTCATAGAGCAGTTCTGGCCCAAGAAGGCGTAAGGCCGTGGCTAAGATAAAGCTGACCAAGAACGAGCTCAAGAAGCAGAAGGACGCGCTCAAGATGTATAAGCGCTACCTCCCGACGCTCCAGCTCAAGAAGCAGCAGCTGCAGACGGAGATCCGCGGCATCGAGGCCCGGGCGCGGGACCTGGCCGCGGAGCGCGACCGCCACCTGGCCGAGTTCCAGGCCTGGGTGGCCGTCTTCGGCGAGGAGGAGGCCCTGAGGCGTCCCGACGGCGGCTGGATACTGTCGTCCGGTACCATCCGGACGAGCACGGGCAACATAGCCGGCGTCGACATTCCCGTCTACAAGGGGGCGGAGTTCATCGTGGACGACTACGACCTCTTCCTCCGGCCGCTCTGGATCGATAAGGCGCTCGAGCGCCTCAAGGCCATGCTCAGCCTGGACCTGGAGATCAAGGTGCTCGAGGAGCAGATCCAGAGGCTCGAGCGAGAGCTCAGGACGACGACGCAGCGCGTCAACCTCTTCGAGAAGGTAAAGATCCCGGAGACGGCCGCAAATATAAAGAAGATAGGGATTTACCTCGGCGACCAGCAGACCGCGCAGGTCGTCCGGGGCAAGATGGCCAAGCGCAAGGTGGAAAGGGCGGCGTCGTGATAGCGCCTATGAGAAAGGCCTTCCTGGTCGTCATGGAGCGCGACAAGCGCGAGGCCCTGGCCTCCCTCAGGCGGCTCGGCCTCCTGCACCTGGAGCCGCTCTCGGGCTCCGGTAAGGATTACGAGGACCTGTCCGCCGCCAAGGCCGCAATCCAGGAGGCCATGGGCCTCCTGGCCGAGTTCAAGGCCGAGCCGGCCGCGACCGACATGAGCCTGCGGGACGGGCTCGACCTGGCCGAGGCTCTGCGACGCAGCGACGCCGAGATAAAGGCGGCGCTCGACGAGGCCCTGGCCCTGTCGCGGGAGATAGAGCGGGTACGCTCCTGGGGCGACTTCGATCCGAGCCTCCTTACGGCGATCGCCGGGGCGGGCCGGGCCCTGCGCCTGGTCGAGGTCCCGGCCAAGAAGTACGCGCGGCTCAGCGCGGAGCTCGACTGCATTCGCCTCGGCGAGGCGAAGGGACTGGCCCGCGTCGCGGTGCTCGCCGGCCCCGAAAAGGACCTGGGCGCCGATTGCATAGAGTTCAAGGCTCCGGAGCGCTCGCTGTCCGACCTGGAGGCAGAGCTCCTGGACGCTCGCTCCCGCGCCAAGGCGGCCCGCGAGGCCATAGCGGCCAAGGCCCCGATGGCCAAGGCCCTGTCCTCGGCGCTAGGCAAGGCCGAGCGGGAGCTGGCCTTCGAGCGGGCGCGCTCGGGCATGCCCACCGACGAGGGCGTAGCCTGGCTCTCCGGCTGGGTACCGGCCAAGGACGAGGCTCGCCTCTCCGACGCGGCCGCCAAGGCCGGCTGGGGGCTCCTCTATGACGATCCGCTCGACGACGAGCAGCCGCCCACCCTCGTGGAGAATCCGCCGCTCGTGCGCGTCATCCAGCCGGTGTTCGACTTCCTGGGCACCGTGCCTAACTATCGCGAGTACGATATATCCGGCCTATTCCTCCTCTTCTTCGTGATCTTCTTCGCTATGATATTCGGGGACGGAGGCTACGGCTCGCTCATGCTGGCCGCCGGCATAGGCGCGGCGGTATCGTCCAAGCGCAAGACGGGCAGGGTCTCGGACCCGGTGCGGCTCCTCCTCATGCTGGCGAGCGCCACGGTGGCCTGGGGCGTACTGACGGCGAGCTGGTTCGGCATACCGGCGGATCGCCTGCCTAGCTTGCTCCTAAGGCTGGCCATACCGGCCATATCGAGCGCCAACGTCGAGTCGGGAGACAACGTCAAGCTGGTCTGCTTCTCCATCGGCCTCGTGCAGCTGGTGATAGCGCACGGCAAGAACGTCCTCCGGGACCGGGGCTCGCTCCGCTTCCTCGGGCAGCTCGGCCAGGGCGCCATGGTCTTCGGCATCTACTGGATAGTGCTCAACCTGGTCATCAGCGCGGCGCGCTACCCGATTCCGTCCTGGTCGCTCGCCACGATAGCGGCAGGCTTTACGCTCAACGTGCTCTTCGGCAGCTTCGACGAGTCCAAGGGCCTCGCCGGCGGTATCCTTGCGAGCCTCGTGTCCAGCCTAGCCAACGTCGTCTCGATCTTCCTCGGGGTCGTCAACATCTTCGCCGACCTCGTGTCGTACATCAGGCTCTGGGCCGTCGGCCTGGCCGGCGTGGGCATCAGCCAGACGGTCAACCAGATGGCCGGTCCCATGCTCGGCAAGCTCAGCCTCTGGATACTCGGCGGCGTCGTCCTCTTGGGCTTCGGCCACGGACTCAATATCATATTGAGCGTCCTGTCGGTCATAGTCCACGGCGTGCGCCTCAACATGCTCGAGTTCTCGGGCCACCTCGGCATGGAGTGGTCCGGTTATTCGTTTGAACCGTTCAAGGAAACCGTCCCGCAGGGACAGGTAACGACCGAAAGGAGTCCCTCATGAACATCGGAATGATAGGCATCGCGGCGGTACTCGGTATCTCCGCCATAGGGTCGGCCATCGGGGCCGCCATAGCCGGCCAGGCCGCCATAGGCGCCTGGAAGCGCAACTACATGGCCAACAAGCCCGCTTCCTTCCTGCTCGTCGCCTTCGCCGGCGCCCCGCTGACGCAGACCATCTACGGCTTCCTCCTCATGAACCAGATGCGCGCCTCCGCGGCCAACCCGCTGCTCCTCGCCGTCATCGGCGTTACGAGCGGCGCCGGCATAGCCATGTCGGCCATAGCCCAGGGCAAGGCCTCCGCCTCGTCCTGCGACGCCTACGGCGAGACCGGCAAGGGCTTCGGCCAGTACATCACCGTCGTAGGCCTCTGCGAGACGGTCGCCCTCTTCGTGATGGTCTTCACCTTCATAGCCGTCGCCTGATCGGTTCCTTCTATCGCCATGGGGCCGCCTCCGCAAGGGGGCGGCTTTTTTTACTTACCGTAGGCTTCGCGTTGATTCCTTCGATTGACAGGCGTTGGTACAATCCGTATAGTTGGGCAGTTTGCAGAAACTTTACAATTGTCCCCGCGCGGGATGGAGATAGGCAGCCATGGACCGTTACGACGATCCCGACCGAATCTACGGATACAAGTACGCCAGCGAGAACCATTCGATCGTGGACAGGCTCTATAAGTACTGGTGGGCGATAGCCTTCAAGGCGGTCCCGCCTAGGATGTCGGCCAACCTCCTCAGCATGCTAGGCAACCTCGGCTCGTGGCTGGCCCTGGGATTGGCTATCGCCTTCGGCGCCGATCAAGGGCCTTCTAAGCCCTGGATCTTCGCCCTCTGCGGCCTGGCGGTCTTCTTCTACCATACCGTCGATTGCCTCGACGGCATGCAGGCCAGGCGCATCGGCGCCTCCGGGCCGCTCGGCGAATTCGTCGACCATTGGTTCGACGCCATGAACGTGTTCTTCTTCCCGCTGACCGTCATCGCCGCCTTCCCCGTCGTGCCTGCCTGGATGGCCGTCCTCCTTATCTACATCAGCAACGTCTCCGACTGGGTCGTGCTCAAGGAGGTCGTCAACAAGGGAAGGCTCTACTTCGGCCCAGTATCCTCGGAAGAGGGCATAACGATACATATGCTGTTCCTCGTCTCCGTGCCGCTGGTCGGCTACGGCTTCTGGGCCGAGCCCGGCGCTCTCCTCGGCCTGCCCCCCGTGATCCTGATCCTCGGCTTCGTGATCCTCGGCCATGCCGCCTCCATAATCCTGACCCTGCGGGCCATGCGCCTCGACGGCTTGAAGGAGCTCTGCGTCCAGTTCGCCTCGACGCTGCCGCTCATGGCCTGGGCGCTAGCGGGCCGGGCCCTCGGCATGCCTCGCTGGACCCTGTTGCTCGGTCTCCTCGCCATCGGCTTCACGGGGACGAGGCACGTAGGCGATCTCCTGCGCGTACGCCTCGTCGGCCTACGCTATCCCGCGTACTATCCCGACTTGCTGGCCGGCTCCGCGGCCTCGCTCGTCGCGGTGCTGGCGCTAGCGCTGCGGCCGGGCCTATCGCCCGCCCTGTACGCCGCTCCCGTGATCGCGGTCATGGCGATGACGGCCGTAGCCCTCGCGCGGCAGTTCCATCGCACGGCCGCCCGCGTGCGGCAATGCCTCGGCATCGGAATCTTCGACGTGCCGAAGCCCAAGACCGACATAGACGGAAGGTAACGCCTCGTGCCACGATTCTTCTTCGCTACCGATATCCATGGCTCCGACGTCTGCTGGAAGAAATTCCTCGCGGCCGCCGCCTACTATAAGGCCGACGCCCTCATCCTGGGCGGCGACATGACGGGCAAGGCCATTGTCCCCCTGACGCGAGACGGCTCGGGCTACCGGGCGGCCCTCCTCGGCTCGGCCTACGAGCTCGCCTCCGAGGCGGAGGTCGCCGATTTCGAGAAGCGCGTCCGTAGCCGCGGCTACTATCCCGTGCGCATGGAGAGGGACGAGCGCGAGGCCTATGCCTCGGATCCCGCGGCCCTCGACGCTCGCTTCAAGCGAGCGGTGGTCGAGACGCTCGAGGCCTGGCTCTCCCTGGCCGAGGAACGCCTGCCCAAGGGCTTACCCTGCCTCGTCTGCCCCGGCAACGACGACCCCGGGGAGGTCGACGCGGTCCTCTCGCGCTCGGGCGCCGTGACGGACGGCGAGGGCCGGCTCGTCGAGGTGGACGGCTTCACGGTGGCCTCGACGGGCTGGACCAACAGGACGCCCTGGCATACCCACCGCGAGGAATCGGAGGAGGCCTTGGCCGCGCGCATCGGCGCCATGCTCTCGGGCCACGACGACTGCTCGCGGACGCTCTTCAACTTCCATTGCCCGCCTCACGCGAGCGGGCTCGACGACGCGCCGGAACTCGGCGACGACCTGTCCATCAAGAACGCCGGGCAGTCGACCGTACCGGTCGGTAGCACGGCCGTCCGCGACGCGGTCGCCGCGCGGCGCCCGCTCGTTTCGCTCCACGGGCATATCCACGAGGCCAAGGGCGTGACGCGCATAGGCAAGGCCCTGGCGGTCAATCCCGGCAGCCTCTACGAGCAGGGCGTACTCCAGGGCGTGCTGCTCGAGCTCGATAGGCGCAAGGGCCTCCGAAACTACGTGCTGACGACGGGCTAGACCGCCCGGCGAGAGAGGTGACTATGGCTTCCGAACCCGATGTGTTCCTGCGCAAGGCTACGGGCCTCGTTCGTTCTTGGTCCGTCATGGACGCGTTCATCTACGCGTTCTTCTCGGTCAACCTGGTGACGCTGGGCCTCTATACGATGAGCCAGGCCTGGTACTTCGAGGGCGGCCTCGTCCCGGCCCTGGCGCTCGGCGTGCTCTTCATCCTGCCCGAGGTCGTCGTCTACGCGGGCCTCATAGCCGCCATGCCGCGGGCGGGCGGCGACTACGTATGGCAGAGCCGCATCCTCGGCGGCGGCTTCGGCTACGTCCTTTCGATGACCGGCTGGTGCTTCATCCTCTGGCTCTGGACCCCGCTCTACGCCGACATGCTCAGGCACATCGTCATAGTGCCGATAGGAGCGGTGCTCGGGTTCAAGGACTTCGCCCTCGCCGTCGCCGGATCTCCCCTCGCCTGGTTCGTCGTCGTGCTCATCACCTGCGCCTTCGTGACGCTCGTGATAGCTCGCGGCATGAAGACCTACGCGACGGTGCAGAAGGCCTGCTTCTGGGTCGGCAACGCCGGCCTGGCCGCCGTGGTCATACTCTTCCTGGCCCGCGACCCGGCCGCCTTCCCGGCCGCCTTCGACGCAGGCATGGCCGAGCTCTTCGGCGTCGCGGACGCCTACGCTACCGTGGGCAGGGTAGGGGGCGCCCTGGCTACGACGCCGCTCTTCGGCGGCGGGCTCAAGGCCGTCATGCTGCTCCTACCGTACCTGGCCTTCTATAACCTATGGCCCAACTGGGGCGCGACGCTCTACGGCGAGATACGCGGCTCCCAGGACCTCAGGCGCAACTTCGCCGGCATGGCCGCGGCCCTCGTCGCCACGAGCGCCCTGGCCGTGCTCTTCCTCGTGGCCCTCGACCGCTACATGGGCTTCGACTTCTACATGCAGGCCAACGCCGCCTTCTGGCAGCATCGCTGGGATCCCTCTAGCTCGCCCCTCGTGCTGCCCGTCTGGCCGTACCCTGCCCTGTTCGCCGTCATGGGCCTGGGGAGCAAGGTAACCCAGGCGGCCGTGCTCCTGGCCATGAGCGCCTGGTTCTTCGGCTGGGCCGGCACCATCTACCTGTCGAGCACGCGCATACTATTCTCCGCGAGCTTCGACAGGCTCCTGCCCGAGGGCATAGCCAGGGTCTCGCCGCGCACCCGGACGCCCGTGGTGGCCCTCCTCCTCATGGTGATCCCCGGCGTCATAGTCTCGGCCCTCTACATCTGGAACGTCTTCGGCTTCAGCTCGCTCACGCTCGTATCCACGCTCGTGATAGCGATCACCTTCCTGGGGACGAGCGTCTCGGCCGTGCTCCTGCCCTTCGTGAAGAAGGACCTCTACCAGGCCTCGCCGCTGGCCCGCTTCCGCCTGGGCAAGGTACCCCTCATATCGGTCTTCGGCCTGGCCTTCAGCGCCTTCCTCTGCTATCTCCTGTACCAGTGGTTCATCGATCCGCTCGGGCTCTACGGCATCAGCTACCGCAACACGACATCGCTCATCTTCGTGGGCGCCCTCTACCTAGGCGCGGCGGTCCTGTACGTAGCGATGCGGGCCTGGCGCCGACGGAGCGGCATCGACGTGAACAAGATCTACGGGGAGATACCCGTCGAATGACGGGAGGGGCCATGGGAACGCTCGACGCCGATAGCCTCCTCGCGGAGGCGACGGAACTCATACGCGCCGCCGACGCCGAGGGCCTCAGGCTGCGCCTCCTCGGCGGCCTGGCCGTCCGCCTGCTCTGCCCGAGCGCGCTCAAGTCTCCCTTCTCGCGTTCCTACAGCGACTTGGACTGCATCGGCCCGGGCGACCCCAAGGCCATCGAGCGCTTCCTCTGCTCGAGGGGCTGGGAGCCCGACAGGGAATTCAACACGTACAACGGCGATAGGCGCCTCATCTACGCCTCGCCCCGTGGCGCCAAGCTCGACGTCTTCGTAGGCGCCTTCAGGATGTGCCACGCGTTCGACCTGTCGGATAGGCTGCCCGCGGGGAGCCCGGCCGTCCTGCCGGCCGACCTCCTCCTTACCAAGCTGCAGATACACGAGATCAACGAGAAGGACCTGTCCGACGCCGCCTGCCTCCTGCACGATAGGGGGCCGGGCGTCGAGGGCGGCATAGAGGCGGCTCTCGTGGCCGGGGCCTGCGCCTCCGACTGGGGCGTGTATCATAGTATACTTACCAATATGGACAAGGTAGGCTCCTGGTCGCGCTCCCGACTCGGGGCGGCCGAGGCGGATAGGGTAGGCGGTTCCATAGCCGGCCTCAAGGCGGCTATCGAGGCGACCGACAAGAGCCTGGCCTGGCGCCTGCGAAGCAAGGTCGGACCGAGGATGAGATGGTTCGAAGAGGTCGAGGAAGTGGATCGATGAACGCTACTACTCGTTGGGCCCTCGGCGACACCACGGTTCGACCGTCGCGGCAGATCAAGCGCCTTAAGGATTTCATCGATAAGAAGGCCATAGAGGTTTCGATTCCCGGAGAGCTCAGGCGCAGGGGCGAGCGGCTCACGCGCTACGAGCGCATGGGAGGCCTTACCAACAGGAACTACAAGCTCTACCTGGGTGACGACGTGCTCGTGCTGAGACTGCCCGGCCGCGGCACGGGGCGCTTCATCAACCGGGCCCACGAGCGCGCCAACCAGTTCGAGGCCTCGCGGGCTGGCTACACGCCCGAGGCGCTCTACTTCAACAAGCTGACGGGCGTCAAGATCACCTCCTTCCTCGAAGGCGCCAAGACCTTCTCCCCGGTTACGGCGCGGGAGCCCGGTGCGTACGAACGCATAGCAGGCTTCCTGCGGGCGTTCCACGACCGGCCGCTGCGCTTCCACAACTCCTTCGACGGCTTCTCCATGTCCAGGAAGTACGAGCAGATAGCGAGGAATCGCTTCCTCCCGTTCTATCGCGGCTACGAGGACGTCAGGGAGCGAGTCTTCGCCCTCGAGCCCTCGTTGCGCTCGCTCGGGGTGACCCCGCGCGCCTGCCATAACGATCTCGTGCCGGAGAACATACTCGAGGTCGAAGGGCGCCTGCAGCTGATCGACTGGGAATACTCCGGCATGAACGATCCGGCCTGGGACATAGCCTCCTTCCTCCTGGAGTCCGAGTTCGACGAGCCGTCGGCCGAGCGTTTCATAGCCTGCTACCTGGGCGCTGGCCGCGACGACGAGGACCTGTCGGGCCGAGTGCGCGCCTTCATGGTGCTCCAGGATTTCCTCTGGTCCCTCTGGTCCCTGCTCCAGGCCTCGGCGCACAAGGACACGGACAAGGAGGGCTACTACCTCCGCTACGGGGTAGAGCGCTTCGAGCGGGCGCGCGTCGGCATCGAGGGCCTGGCGGCCGCGAGCCGCTTCGCCCTAGGAACGAAGAAGGTTGGTTTATGACGCTACCCGGCTTCCTCGAGGCCATCCTGGCCTCCCACGCCTTGCTGGCGTTCTTCCTGTTCACGCTGCTCTATAGCTTCTCGCTGCCCATATGCGAGGAGATAGCCCTGATCATCGTGGGTATGCTGGCGCACAAGGCCGGCGTCTCGCCCTGGCTGGCGGCGCTCGCGTCCTACCCGGGCATCTTCGGCTCGGACCTGGGGTATTACTGGCTAGCGCGGCACTTCGGGGGCGGCCTCCTCCGCTCCAGGCTCTTCTCAAAGATAGTGAAGCCGCAGAAGGTCCTGGCTAGCGAGCTATACTTCAGGCACCGCGGTCCGCGCATAGCCTTCTTCTGTCGGTTCCTCGTGGGCCTGCGGGCCTCCGGCATGATTGCGGCCGGCATCCTCAGGATGCCGTTCCGCCTCTTCGCCCTCTACGACGGCCTGGCCGCTACCATCTCCACGGCCGCCTGGCTCGGCCTCGGCTACTTCTGGGGCGACATGCTCGCCTCCGGCCTGCCCGTCATGGGCAA
>CAZNNA010000054.1:0-14564 GCA_964573825.1 uncultured Treponemataceae bacterium | reverse complement strand
CGAAGTCATGCGCCCTCCTCATACGATCGTCTGGCGGCCGCGTGTAGTCCGCGCCATGAGGCTACTATACCGAGGGCGCGGAGACATCTTCTAGACATCGCCATCCTACGCTATAGTAGCGCCATGAAGCATGCCTGCGAGCTCCGCGTGCGCACCTACGAGTGCGACATGAACGGACACGTCAACAACGCCAACTACCTGCACTACCTCGAGTACGCCCGCCACGAGTACCTCAAGGCCGTCGGCTTCGACTTCAAGGGCTCGCTCGAGGCGGGCTACGGGCTCTTCGTGACGAGGGTGGAGATAGACTACAAGCGGCCCGCGGTACTGGACGACGCGCTTACGGTGGAGTCGGCCCCAGTCAAGAAGGGCGCGGTCTCAGGCGTCATGGCCCAGGCGATCAGGCGGGGCGACGAGCTCCTGGCCCAGGCCAAGGTTTCCTGGGCCTTCGTCGACGCCTCCGGCCGGCCCTGCCGCATTCCAAAGGAACTCGACGTACCCGGCCTGGCGCCCGAGGCCGACATATCCGATAGAGCGAGGAGAGAAGCATGACCTACCAGGAAGTGAGGGCCAAGGCCCGCGAGACCATGGGGCCATACTGCAAGGTCTGCCCGGAATGCAACGGCGTCGCCTGCAAGGGCCTCATACCGGGACCGGGCGGCAAGGGCACCGGCCTCGGCTTCATGCGCAACTACCAGGACCTGCGATCCCTGGCGCTCGCCATGGACACGATATACGAGCCTCGCCCCGTCGATACGTCGGCGCGGCTCTTCGGCAAGGACTTCGGTCTGCCGGTCTTCGCAGCCCCGGTAGGCGCCGTGGGCCTCCATTACAGTAACGCCTACGACGACCTCTCGTACTCCCGCGCCGTACTCGAGGGCTGCAGGGCGGCCGGAAGCGCCGCCTTCACCGGCGACGGGGTCAAGGACGAGGTCTACCGCGGCACCATAGCCGCGATCAAGGAGATGGGCGGCCACGGCGTGCCTACCATCAAGCCCTGGAGCCTTGCCGAGGTCATGGCCAAGGCCAGGATGGCCGAGGACGCGGGCGCCTTCGCCTTCGCCATGGACATAGACGCGGCCGGCCTCGCGGTCCTGGCCATGCAGGGCAAGCCCGTAGCGCCCATGTCGGTAGCTACCGTGGCCAGGATAGCCTCGTCGGTTACGCTGCCGTTCATACTCAAGGGCGTCATGACCCCGGACGGGGCGCGCAAGGCCCTGGAGGCCGGGGCGGCGGGCATAGTCGTGTCCAACCACGGCGGCCGCGTCCTCGACGAGACGCCCTCCACCGTATCGGTGCTGCCGTCAATCGTGGAGGCGGTCAAGGGACGCATGACGGTGCTCATAGACGGCGGCTTCCGCTCCGGGCTCGACGTCTTCAAGGCCCTGGCGCTCGGGGCCGACGGCGTCCTCATAGCCCGGCCCTTCACCTGGTCGGTCTACGGCGGCGGCGCCGAGGGCGCCCGGCTCTACCTGGACAAGGTCAAGGCTGAGCTCTCCGAGGCCATGCTCATGACCGGCGCCGCGAGCATCGACGATATCGGACCGGGGCGCCTGGCTAGGGTCGGTTCCTAGACGGATCGCCCGTAGTCCCTACCGGCCGACCTCGGGATGTATTATTACGTATACATTCCGAGGTCGCGTTTGCATCGCGTCCCCCAAGAGCGTATGCTTATGCCATGCCTCGCGCCCTAGCCCTATCAACGCTCGCCGCGCTAGCCGTCTCCTGCGCCTCGGGCCCCGGTACCGCCCCGGAGGCTCCCGAGCGGGCGGAGGAGAGGCGCGAGCTGGCCAGAGGCCTTGCCGACGAGGACGGCCGCTTCGTCGAGCTCGGCGGGCTCCTCGTTCACTACAAGCGCTATCCGTACGCAGGTGCCGCGGGCGCGGAGGGGCCTTCCCTCGTACTGCTGCACGGCTTCGGCGCCAGCGTGGATTCCTGGCGGCGCGTCTCAGGACGCCTGGCCGCCCATGGAGAGGTGATAGCCTACGACCGGCCCGCCTTCGGCCTCACGGAGCGGCCGCTTAGCTGGGAAGGCCCTAATCCATACACGCCCGAGAGCCAGGTGGGACTCCTCTTCTCCCTGCTCGACGAGCTCGGCTACGAGGAGGCCATACTGGTGGGGCATTCAGCGGGCGCCCGGGTGGCGGTCGACGCGGCCCGGGCGAGGCCCGATCGCGTAGCCGCCCTCGTACTCTCGGCGCCGGCCTTGGAGTCGGGCGGCCCGCCGCGATGGATCGTCGGCCTCCTGTCCTGCCCAGCCCTGGAAGGGATAGGCCTGGCAGCGGCCCGCAGCCTCTCGAGCGGAGGCGAGCGCACCCTGGCCAGGGCCTACCATGACCCGGATAGGATCGACGCCGAGACCCTGGCGGCCTACCGACGCCCCCTGGCGCTGCCCGGCTGGGACGAGGCCCTCTGGGCCTTCACCAAGGCGACTAGCCCTCCGCGCCTACCCCCGGGGCCGCTCTCGATCCCCTGCCTCGTGGTATCGGGCGACCACGACCGCATACTCGGCCTAGCCGCGGGCAGGCGCGCCGCGGAGGCCCTAGGCGCCGCCTACGTCGAGCTGCGGGATTGCGGCCACCTGCCGCACGAGGAACGCCCCGAGGCCTTCCTCGAGGCCGCGAGCGATTTTATCGGTAGGCTACCGCGGTAGGCTACCGCGGTACTGCGACGCGGGTCTCAGGAAGGCGCTATCGCCTCGGGTTCCGCCGCCGAGTCGACGCGCCGCTCGACCGAGAATTCGACCACGAAGCGCGTTCCAGCGCCGCCGGGCCCGTGCCCCGGCTCGGCGCCTCGCAGCTCGCCGCCTACCTGATCCGACAGGAGCCGTACGAGCGTCAGGCCCAGGCTCTCTGACTCGAGGGCGCCGGCGGCGAGCCCTACCCCGTCGTCCGACACCGATAGGCGGTAGGCCCGTCCCTCCACGGACTCGAGCCGTATGCGAATGGAGCCCGAGCGCTCGCCCGGGAAGGCGTACTTATAGCCGTTGGTCACGAATTCGTTGAGCATGAGCCCGCAGGGTATGGCCCGCTCCAGTTCCAGGGATACGTGGTCCGCGTTCACCTCGATGCCGATGCGACCCGAGCCGTCGTAGACCAAGGCTACCTGGGCGCAGAGCTTGTCGATGTAGGCCTTCATGTCCACGCGCGCGAAGTCGCCCGACTCGTAGAGCATACGGTGCACGAGGGCCATGGCCGCCACGCGGTCCCGGCTGTTGCGGAAGGCCCTGAGGGCCTCCTCGGGGTTGGTGATCCTTGCCGACTGCAGGTCGAGGAGGCTCGATATGACGCTCAGGTTGTTCTTGACCCGGTGGTGTATCTCCTGGAGGAGTACCCGCTTCTCCTCCAGGCTCCGCCGGAGGCTGTCCTCGGCGCGCTTGGCCTCGGTGACGTCCTCGACGATGGAGAGTATGCCTATGACGCGGTCCTGCCCGCCGTTAAGGGGCGCCGCCCAGAGGTGTATATCGAGGGGCCTGCCGTCCTTGCGTAGGCGGCGCAGCTCGAGCCCCGAGATGACGTGACCCGCGGCCACGAGCTGCCTGAGCTCGTAGAACTCCTGTAGCGAGGCTTCCTGGACGCTAGGCAGCCTATGCCCCAGCACCTCGGCGGCGGTCCAGCCGAAGACGCGTTCCGCGGCCCCGTTCCAGGACACGACGGTGCCGTCGAGATCCAGGCCGTACATCGGCAGCGGCAAGCAGGCGACCACCGCCCGCAGGTATTCCTCGCGCTCCAGCAGGTCCTTGCGGGCGGCCTCCCGATCGGCCTCGGCGGCCGCCCGACGCAGCTCCAGGCGCTTACGCTCGCCTATGTCGCGCATGAAGGCCACGAGGAGGCCCTGTCCCCCGCTCCGGTACTGGACGCTGACCTCGACGTCGTACTCGCTCCCGTCCTTGCGCAGGTGGCGCGTCTCGAAGCGATCCTCGCCGCGCTCCTTTAGGCGCTGGATGCGCCGCTCTATCTCCGATCTTCGCTGACTAGCCTCGACGACCTCGACCCCGCGGCCTATGAGGTCCTCCGGCGACCAGCCGCCCGCTCGGCAGTAGGTCTCGTTGACCTCGAGGATGCGCCCCTGGGTATCGAGGAGCATGAAACCGTCCATGGCGGTGGCCAGTATGGCTCCGTGCCGCTCGTCGCTCTCCGCGAGCGCCCGGTCGCTGGCCTCGAGGGCCCTCGTCTTTCGCCTGACGGCATAGGCCAGGTAGCTACTCGCAGCGAGGGCCGCCAGGGCCACGAAGGTAAGCCCGAGGGCCGCGTAGGCGACCCACCGCGGCGTCGAATCCGGGGCCTTGGCGCAGAGCCAGGCATCCAGCCGCTCCTGCCAGAGCCCGGCGAGCCTCAGGGCCGCTACCCTCGAGTCGATCTCGCGCAGTAGGCCCTTGGGGTCGCCCAGGGGAGCGGCGTAGCGTATCTGTATCGGATTGAAGGCAACGGGCGTCTCCTTGAGCCGCGCCCAGGCCGTGGCGGTCCCGGCCTGGGAAAGCGCGTTGGCTACGTAGATGTGGTTAAAGACGCCGACGTCCGCCCGCCCCTCGGCCACGGCTACGGCCGCGTCCGCGAAGGAAGGCACGATGACTTTCTCGTAGGCGATGCCCATGGCGTCGAGCATCGAGCGGAAGGCCTGGGCGTGGCTATCCTTGTCGAGCATCGCTATCCGCCGCCCTCGCATGTCCTCTATGGAGCCGAGCTCGAGGGCCGAGGAGGCGCAGACGACGCCCCAGTTGGAGACGACCGTCTCGCTCGATAGGGCCATGAGGGACGCGCGCTCGGCCGAGTAGGCCACGACCGGCAGCAGGTCTACGCGGCCGGCCTGCACGTCCCCGTACAGCCCCTCCCAGGTACCGCCGCGGTACTCGACGTCCCAGGAGGCCGATCCCGCTAGTTCCTCGACGAGCTCGATGAAGAGCCCGTCGGCCTTGCCATCCCTCATGAAGGCCATGGGCGGGTTGTCGTAGACGCCTACGACTATCCTCCGAGGGGAGCCGTCCGGGTAGCCGGGCCGGGGCGCGAGCCCCAGGAGAAGGAGACCCGCTATCAGGCTAAGGAACCTCGGGAAGCGCGGCATGGCATGAAGTATTGTGCCCAGGCCCTCCCGCGTCAAACCTTCTACACTGTTACGAAGCTTACGGATTTTTAACGCCTTAGCGCAAGCACCGCTGCACGGACGCACGTGTACCCGGTATCCCCACGCCCTAACGGAGGTACTAGCCCATGCTCATCCCGCCCTTCTGTCCTTACAAGGCCTGTGCTAATCACATGAAGCCTGAACGCCCTGATTGGTGGCGCAAGAGCGGCTTCCATGCCACCAAGGCCTTTGGCCAAGTCCAGCGCTACCAGTGCCTCGATTGCGGCCGGACCTTTTCGACACAGACATTTTCCACCCACTACTACGCCAAGCGTATCGTGGACTACCGCGCCCTCGAGCGACGCTGCGCCTCCTCGATGAGCGTCCGAGGCCTCTCACGAGACCTCCGCTGCTCCTGCGGCACTATCCAAAACAGGCTCTATCGTATTTCACAGCAAGGAATTGCCTTGCACGCTGCCTTGCGCCCCTTGGCCGACCCAACCGAAGAGGTCTGCTTCGACGGCCTCGTCTCCTTCGATCGCTCCCAGTACTACCCCAACGATATCGGCATCTCCATTACAAGGTACTCTCGCTACGTCCTCGGCCTATCCCACGCGACGACGAGGCGATCGGGGAACACGTCGCCTTCCCAGAAGGAGAAGATGAGTAGGCTGTACGAGAATAACGTTTTCGAAGAGCAGGCCGTCGAACGCTCCCTAATCGAGCACCTGGACATGATCCTCGCCGAGCGGCCCCAGGGCTACAACCCACCCTTTGCCCTCATCACGGACATGAAGACGGCTTACGTCAACGCCATCGAGTATCATCCCCTCAATCGCGGACAGGACGAGACGCATCGCATGGTACACGAGCGAGTCTCCTCGAGGAGTCCTCGGACTATACATAATCCGCTATTCGCCTCGAACTATTACGACCGGGAGGTAAGGAAGGATCAGGCTCACCACAGACGCGAAACGGTCTGCTTCGCGCGCGACCCGGCGAACGGTATGACGCGAATGTACGTCCATATGGTCTACCACAACTACGAAAAAATCTATCTCATTAACTGGCCAGTAGCTATGGATGATACAGCGGCGGAAATGGCAGGGATCTCTAGGCGTGACGTCTGGAAGCTACGCCATACGATGTTCACTCAAAGAGCGTTCTTTTCGCACCTGGACCTACGGAACCTGGACTGGAAGATATGGATGCGTACGGTCTACGACCCTATCACCGGGGGTCTTAAGCGTGGCTACCTTCCAAAATACGCTTTCATGTAGTGGGCGAACCCGTCGTTCTCGGCCTTGGCGGGGAGGCCTAATCACTAAGGTTCGTACCAGTATATAACCCTTGCCCGCGCGACGCGCTTCAGTCCATACTGAGCGAGCCTGGAGGGGCTCATGAAGGACCAGCTCATAGTCAAGAACCTGCCGTTCATCAAGATCCTTCCGTCCTGGGCCCAGGAGCTGTCCTACAAGTATTGTTCCAAGACGGCCAACCTCTACATAGTCCACGGTAACATACGCGACTTCCTGCCCCATAAGATGAACGAGGGCGAGTTCACCTTCGTGAAGATCCAGGACTACGTCTCCGAGGTGCTCTTCGGCAACCGGGACATCATAGTGTTCTGGGACCGCTCGAGCGGCGTCTCGTTCTGCCAGCCGGAGATGAGGCGCGACTACCTCCGGGCCATGAAGGAACGCTACCCCGACGCCGGGGAGGACGAGCTGCTATCCGCCGATCCGGCGGTGGCCTTCCGCATGCTCGAGCGCTACTTCCTCCTCAACATCCCGCAGAAGAAGCGCATAGTCATGATAGTGGACTACGCGGAGACCATCCTTCCGGCCGCCGAGGTGGCCAAGCTCGACGACGCCGACCGCTACTCCTTCGTGACGCTCAACCGCTGGTCGCACGATCCGGTGTTCACCAAGGGAGACGTATCGGTCCTCCTCCTGTCGGAGAACCTGTCCGACCTCAATCCCCGCATCGTCGCGAGCCCCTCGACCATCAAGGTGGAGATACCCATACCCGACGAGACGGTACGCTCGTCCTTCCTCGGGTTCCTGGAGTCCCAGGGCACCCTGCTCCTCGAGCGTGGCCTCACGCCGGACGCCGTGGGCGCCATCACCTCCGGGCTCAACCTGGTGAACCTGAACCGCCTGGCCGCGGAGAGCTGGCAGGAGGACAAGCCCATTTCCATGGACTACCTCAAGGCCAAGAAGCGGGAGATCATAGAGGGCGAGGCCGGAGGCCTCCTCGAGTTCCTGGAGACCGAGCACGACCTGTCCCTGGTCTCGGGCCACGACTTCGTCAAGAAGCGCTTCAAGCACGCGGCCCGGGCCCTCAAGCAAGGCAGGCTCGACGTGCTGCCCATGGGGTACCTCATAGCCGGTCCGGTGGGCACGGGCAAGAGCTTCATGGTCTCGGCCTTCGCGGGCGAGATAGGCGTGCCCATGGTCAAGTTCAAGAACTTCCGCTCCAAGTGGCAGGGCGTCACCGAGTCCAACCTCGAGAAGGTACTGACCATACTCAAGGCCATGGCGCCGGTGGCGGTGATGATCGACGAGGCCGACGCCTTCCTCGGCGATCGCGACCAGGACGGGGACTCGGGCACCTCCAACCGCATCTTCGCGCAGCTGGCCAGCTTCATGGGCAACACCGACTACCGCGGCCGCATCATCTGGTTCCTCATCACCTGCCGCCCCGACCTCCTGCCCATAGACATGAAGCGCCAGGGCCGGGCCGAGGAGCACCTGGCCCTCTTCTATCCCGACAACGACCGGGACAAGGAGGCGCTCTACGACGTGCTCGTGAAGAAGCTAGACCTTTCCATACGCAAGTTCGCGATATCCGACCTCTTCAAGCGCTTCAAGCACGAGTTCTCCGGAGCGGACCTGGAGGCCGTGCTCATACGGGCCAAGCTCAAGGCCACCATGGACGGCAGGTCCTTCGTGACCAAGGAGGACCTGGACGAGACCATGTCCGACTTCGTGCCGCCGGCCTACCCCCACGAGATAGAGCTCCAGAACCTCGTGGCCGTCGTCGAGTGCACCAGCAAGGAGATGGTCCCCAAGCGCTTCCAGAACCTGGACCGCTCGCGGCTCGTCAAGGATATACAGGAGCTCAAGAGCCTACTAGGAGAGCGTTGATGCTGAGATTCTTCCTTCGAAAGACCTTCTATGACGGCTGGGACCACCTCTTCATGCTGGCAGCCTACAACGGGGCGGCCCTCGCCGTAGTAGCCCTGGGCATATGGGTGCCGACCCTGGCCGATTCCGCCGCCCTGCGCCTGGCGGGGCTGGCCTTCGCCTGCCTGGGCCTGTCGGTCTGGTCGGCGGCCGCGGGCTATGCCTGCTGGGAGCTGGCCAACTTCAGGCCCTTCTCCTGGGACCTGGCCAAGCAAGGCCTGGCCTGGGCCCTGCGGCCGGGGCTGCAGCTCGGAGCGGTGGTCACCGCGGCCGTACTCGTCGCCTCCGTAGTCTTTCCCTTCTACGCGGCCCTGGGCGGCTTCGTGGGGCTCTTCGCCACGAGCCTGGCCTTCTGGTGCTTCCTGGGCCTCGGTCTGACCCTGCTCTACGCCGTGCCCGCTCGCCTGGCCCTCGGCTGCGGCTTCAGGGCCTCGCTCAAGGCGGCCTTCATGATGGTGGTCGACTCGCCCCTCGGAGCCCTGGGCCTGGCCCTGCACGGCCTGGCCTGCGTAGCCCTGTCGCCCTTCGTGGCCTTCCTCCTGCCGGGGCCGGCGGCCGCCCTCCTGGGTACCGCGGAGGCCGCGCGGCTGCGCCTGAAGCGCTTCGACTGGCTCAAGGCCCAGGGCGGCCGCCGGGCCAGGACGCCCTGGGCAGAGCTCCTAGCCGACGACGAGGAAGCCGTGGGCCATCGAACGCTCAAGGAACTCGTATTCCCATGGAAACAGTAGGATCCCCTCCCGAGAAGCGTAAGCGCGGCCGCCCGCGTAAGAGCCCCTTGCCCGAGTCGCCTGCGCAGGCAGCTCGGGACGCGCCCACGGCCGCGGTTACCGCCGCCGCGCCTGCCGCGACCGCCCCGGAGGCGGCCTCTCCTCGGCCCGCGTACGACGCGACGCCTCGGGCGACCCGGCGCCGCGTAGACCCGCCCAGGCTCGAGCTTACCGTGGACGAAGGAAGCGTCACCCTGAGCAGCGAGGAAGAGCGAGCGACGCTCGATCATAGGCTGTACGCCGGCCTCGTGCGCGACGCCGTGAGGGAGTTCGTAGCCCAGGCCGCTCGCCAGGACTCGGCCCTGAGCTGGGCCGCGGGCGACTCCATGGAAATCGGCATAGACGGCCCGGACGAGCGCCTGCTGGACCTGGCCGCCGAGGCGGGCATGCTCTTCGACCGCGAGGGCAAGGCCATAGTCCCGGCCGAGGGTAGCTACGCGCTCGCCGTCGCCGTCAGCCCCGAGGGCGAGGCCGGCTACCGCGCCAGGCTCCGGCTCGAGGACGACTCGGGGGAGCCAGTCCCGGGCTCGGGCATAGAGGCCGTCGCTCCGCGCCGCGTCGTACAGGGCGGCACCCTCTTCCGCGTCGCCGACCTGGGGCCCGACTGGATACGGCTCCGCACGGCGGAGACGCCCGTACTAAGGGCCGATCTCCGCAGCTTCCTGTCCCTGACGCTGTCGCGCCTCCGCGGCCTTAGGCTGCGCTACCTGGACTACGTGGCCGTGACCGGTCCCGTACGCGAGGCTAGGCCCGGGCTCCTCTTCAGCGACCTGGACGCCTACGGCTACCTGCACGCTCGTCCCGTAGCCGTGATGGACGGCTACCCGCCGGGCTTCTTCGAGGACTTCGAGGTCACCATGATAGCCGAGCCCGACGACGAGGAGCGCCGGGTGACCGTCTCCGAGATCGTATTCCCCGTCGATCCGGCGGCGCTCTTCCAGACCATGCTGCGCGCTCACGGCGGCAAGGACCAGTCCGGCGTCATACTCGAGTCGGGCCGCTTCATCATGAACCCCGACTTCGCCGCAGCCTTCCTGCCCAAGGCCATGGGCGACCTTATCGGCGCCTTCAGGCTCTTCCAGACGGAGCGGCTCGCGGCCTACAAGATACGCGTGACCAAGCTACGCCCCAGGCTTAGCATGAGCTCGGGCATAGACTTCCTGGAGGGCTCGGCGACCGTCTACCTCGACGACGAGCGCCTGTCCTACGGCCGCTTCCTGGCCGAATACAGGCGGCAGGGCTTCATCGAGCTGTCCGACGGCTCGCGCGCCTACGTGGAGGCAGCCCGCGTCGATCGCCTGGAGCGCCTGGTACGGCGGCAGGCCGCCAAGGACGGGCTCGACGGCGACGAGGCCGTGGGGCTGTCCTTCTTCGACGTGGCGGCCCTGGCCAGGGACGAGGACGTCACGGCCGACGGCGAGGCCTGGCATCGCGCCGTTAGGTTCTTCCGCGGCTACAACGACATATCGCCCCGTGACGAGCGCTACGCCGTCGAGGGCTCGGAGCTCAGGCCCTACCAGCGCTTCGGCGCGGCCTGGCTCGACTACGTCCTATCGAACGGCTTCGGGGCCTGCCTGGCCGACGAGATGGGCCTCGGCAAGACGGTCCAGACCATAGCCGTGCTGCGCCGGGCCTACGGGTACGCGACCGCTCGCGGCAAGGGCAAGGCAAAGTCGAAGACCGCTACGCTCTCCGAGCCGGCGCTCGCCGAGCCGGCGCTCATCGAGCCGGCGCTCGCCGAGCCGGCGCTCATCGTCGTGCCCAAGTCGCTGCTCTTCAACTGGGCCACGGAGCTCGCCCGCTTCGCCCCCGAGCTGACCGTCCGCGTCCACTACGGACTCGAGCGAGGCGAGTCGCTGCCGGAGGGCCCCGTCGTCATCCTGACGACCTACGCCACCCTGAGGATAGACGAGAAGGCCTTCGAGGCTCGCCGTTTCGGCTTCGTGGTACTGGACGAGTCCCAGACCGTCAAGAACTCGGGCACCAAGACGGCGGCCGCCGTGCATAGGCTCAGGGCGGAGCGCCGCGTGGCGCTGAGCGGCACGCCCATCGAGAACAACATCGCCGAGCTCTATAGCCTCTTCCGCTTCCTCAACCCGAGCTTCTTCGGCACGCAGGCCGACTTCCTCAGGCGCTACCGGGTGCCCATCGTAGAGGATCGCGACGAGGAGGCGACGCGCGACCTGCGGACCAGGGTCAGGCCCTTCATGCTCAGGCGCCAGAAGCGCGACGTGCTCAAGGACCTGCCGCCCAAGACCGAGCAGGTGGCCATAGTCGAGCTGGAGCCGGCCCACCTCGCCGCCTACCACAGGCGACGAGAGGAGCTCAAGGACGCCATAGACGCGATGAAGCTGGAGAATCCCTACAAGGCTCTCTTCATGATCCTTACGGCTATGACGGAGCTCAGGCGCCTGGCCAGCGTGCCGGAGGCCGACGCGGTCCTGTCCGAGGAGCTGCCCGGCGTGCTCTCCGCCAAGCGCGCCTACCTGGCCGAGGCCCTGCCGGACATCGCGGCCAGCGGCCACAAGTGCCTCGTCTTCACGAACTACCTGGCCACGGTGGACCTCGTGTCGCAGGACCTGGCCGGCATGGGCGTGCAGAACCTCGTCATCACCGGCGCCACGGGCGACCGCGGAGCCATAGTCAGGCGCTTCCAGACCGACCCGGACATACGCGCCCTGGTGATGACGCTCAAGACCGGGGGCCTCGGGCTCAACCTGACGGCCGCCGACTACGTCTTCATCCTGGACCCGTGGTGGAACGCCGCCGCCGAGTCCCAGGCCGTGGACCGTACGCACCGCATAGGCCAGTCCAATCCCGTGTTCTGTTACCGACTCATAGCCAAGGACACCATCGAGGAGCGCATGCTGGAGCTGCAGCGCCGCAAGACAGACCTGGCCTCCGCCCTCGTCCTCTCCGACGCGGAGCTGGCCAAGCGGCTCGACGACGACGACATAGAATTCCTACTGGGATGACGCCATGAACGATACCAAGCGCTTGATGGCCGATACGGCCGCGAGGCTCGCCGAGGCCGCCAAGGAGCGCGATAGGCGCGCCCGGTCCCTGACCCCTCACCAGCGTCGCCTCTGCGAGGCGCTCGAGGGCCTACGGGTCGAGGACCTTAAGCTAGCCTGGCAATCGCTCGATATCGGTCCAGCTCCCAAGCTGCAGAAGGTAGACCTCGTGCTAGAGCTGGCGTTGAACCTGAGCTGGCCGGACGAGACGGTCTTCAGGCTCTTCTTCTCGGGACTCTCTCCGCTCGCGCGCGACGCCATAGAGCGAGGCGCCTTCGAACGCTTCGTCGACGCCGACGAGCTGTCCGCTCGCCATCGCGTCAGGATCCTCGAGAGAGCGAAGCGCTATAACTACGAGTATTCCGACCGATACGAACTAGCCGACGGCCTGGGCCTGGGCTTCTTCCGGGTCTACGACGGCTCCACCATCTTCATGCTGGAGCCCTTCCGCCTGGCCTTCGCCGCCTACCTACCTAAGCCCGCCGGTTACAACGCCGAGCCGCTGACCGAGACGCCCCGCGACGTATACAACAACGAGGAGGCTGTCTTCGAGAGCCTTCCCCTGGCCCTCATGGCCCTCGGCCCGCTCGTACAGGCCGACTCGGAGGGCGGCCTGGCCCGCAAGGGCCTCGGCAAGGCCAAGCTAAAGGAGCTCCGCGCCGCCTGCGCCTACAAGGACTTCCCCGCGGCCTCCGCCTACGGGCTCGATTCGCTCGAGCTCCTGGCCCGCTTCCTGTCGGCCATGACCTATCGCCTACCCAAGAGGCGCGCGCCGCCCGACGCCTTCGAGTTCCTCAGGTCGACGATAGCGACCTTCCTGGGCCAACCCTCCGGTACCTACTTCGAGACCTACGCCCGGGGCCAGGCCCTCGAGCACGCCATGCTCATCGATCACCTATCGCGCAAGCCCGGCTGCAGGGTCGACCTAGGGTTCAAGGCCGCTAGCCGGGAGACCTTCTCCCTGGCGCTGCGGCAGGCGGCGGCGGAGCCTGCCTGGCTCAAGGCCGACGACGTGGTCCGCTCCCTCGGATACCGCGCCCTTCCGCTCGGTTTCCTGTCCCCGCAGAACGAGTCCTACTCGCTCTGCCTCAAGGGAGAGTCCCTGTCCTACCGAGGGCGAGACTACGGCGAGGGCTACTCGTCGATCATCGACCTGGAACCCATCCTGCACGACCGCCTCGTGGCGGGGCCGCTCTTCAAGGCCTACTGCTACCTGATGGCGGCCCTCGGCATCGTAGAGATAGCCGAGCGCGAGCCGCCCCTGGACCTGACGCGCAAGGGCAAGGCCGCGCCGGTCTGCGCCTACGACTGCCTCTACGCCTTCAGGGTCACCGCCCTGGGCCGCTACGTCCTGGGCCTGGCCAAGGAGAAGCCCGCCGAGCCCGAGCGCGTCTACGAGGCCATAGCGGACCCGGAGCTACCATTGGTAGCCTTCCGCGGCCGCTCCCTTGAACGCAGGCTGTTCCTGGAGTCCATCGGGGAGCCCTTGGGCAGCGAGCGCTTCCGCGTCACCGTGGAGAGCCTCTGCTCGGGCTGCGCCGACGCCAAGGCCGTGGCCGCCAAGGCCGCCGACTTCCGCCGCCTCATCTGCGACGAGCCGGCGCCCCACTGGGAGCGCCTCTTCTCCCGCGCCGAGGCCCGCGCGGCCTCCCTGGGAAAGCCGAGCATGGCCTACGTCTTCAAGGCGCCCGCCGATCGGGAGGCCCAGGCGGCCCTCCTCGAGTCCCCGGCCTTGCGTAGGCTCTTCTCCCGCGCCGAGGGCGGCCTCATCGTGGTTCGAGGCGAGGACTACAAGAAATTCCTCAAGGCAGCCTGGGCTCTGGGGTATAGGCCGGGGAAGAAGGATGAGGAAGAAGAATGAAAGAATGAAGAGGAATCCAGTAGCCAGTAGCCAGAACCTGACCGCGGTCAAATATGACGCTACGGTACTCCCATCAAACGCGCCAAGCCCTTCGGCCAGAAGCGGAGGCGCGAAGGCGCGGGGATTAGTATCATCCGTCGAACGCATCCTTCAGATGTCCAACCGACACCGCCACGATAAGCATCAGGTCAGATAATCGAGAATCAAGCCTGCCACTTTTTACCGGGCTTCTTGAGTTGATTTTATGCCGCCGCTGTAAACTCAACGCCCCAGGCCAAGTTCTTTTCTCATATCGGCCAAGGACTTCCGGGGTTCGTTACGTTCAAGAACGGCCAAGGCCAGCGGGTTGTCTTCGCGTTCCTCGAGGAAGCTTTCAATCGCCTGCTTCGCGTAGTAGCTTGTAGTCCTGCCCCTCTCTCGGGCCAGGTTGTTAAGCTTATCCTCGGTACTGGGATTAAGGCGTATGGCCAGCACCTCGGCCTCCTGTATGACAAGTAAAGCAGAATTTATCTAATTTGCTATAACGTTTGCCTTCTACCCCAGAATAGTTGTAACGAAATAGACAAAGCAGAAGGCCAATCAAACTGTCCGTAGGCTTCTCTAGCTTCCCGGGACTCGATACATCCGAGAAATGTCGATTCAACATTAATACCAAAGGGCAAACCAGATTCAA
>CAZNNA010000053.1:0-14576 GCA_964573825.1 uncultured Treponemataceae bacterium | reverse complement strand
TATTCGGTAGCCTTCTCGAGCGACGCCCCGGCCAGGCTAGCCGCCGCCGAGCTCGCGGCCGAGCTAGCGTCCATGGGAGACCGGGGCGCCGGGGCTACCGTCGTAGCGCTGTTCTCGGGGCCCGCCTCCGAGGGCGGCGCGCCCGAGGCCTTCCGTAGCGCCTTCGAGGCCTCCGGCGTCTCGGCCCGGCTTACAGTTGAGCGCGCCGCCCATGGATTCTCCCAGGCTGCCGCGGAGGCCCTGAGACGCCTCGACGTACGGGCCGCCTATATCGCGGCGCCAGCCTCCGAGCTCGAACGCTGGGCGAGCCAGGCCTTCGACGAGTACGCGATACTGGCGGCCGAGGCTCCGCTATCGCGACCAGAGCCGCCCCCCGGCATCGACATCCTCCTCTGCTGGGACGTAGCGGCGAGCCTCGGCCGGCTCTCCGGGCTCGTCGATCGGGATGGCGGCCTCGAGGTCGAGGGTTCCTGGGAGGCCGTGCGATCCGGTAAATAATGCCCTCATGTTCGGCCGCCAACCTGCCGATATAGTCACGGGGGAGGCCTATTTTGTTTGACAAAGGTATGTCTTAAAAATATAATTCCAGCCACAGAAGGTGTTTCGTACAGATGGTGCAAAATTAAGGAGTAGTCCTGATGAAACAGCGCGTCGTAAAGGCGATCTGCCTGTCCTTCGTCCTCGTTTTCATGCTCGCGGCGACGGGGGCCTTCGCCGACGATGTAACCGTCAACCTCGAATCCTTTGTCATCCAGAGCTTCGATGAGCCGGACGCCCAGCCCTGGTTCCTCATCGCCAGCAAGTTCGCCACCAAGGATTTCCCCAAGCTGGCCTACGCCAAGGCCTGGCCGGTAGCGCTCTTCGGCACCTCCGCCGGCGACAGGGACCTCCGCAGCCTCGGCATGGCCTTCCTCTTCGATCGCAAGGAGTACAACTGGGTCGATATCGTTCCCGGCAAGAAGACCGGCTCGGGCCCGGACGTCAAGTACGAGCCCAAGGAACTCCCCCTGCCGGGCAGGGTCCGCATGATAGACATGTGGGTATGGTCGGGCAACTACGACTATTACCTCGAGGCCTACGTACGGGACTTCAAGGGTATCGTGCACATCCTGCCCATGGGCGACCTGAGCCACGCGGGCTGGAAGAATTTCCGGGTCAACATACCGACCAACATACCCCAGTCCAAGAAGTACCTACCCAGGCGAGAGAACCTGACCCTCGTCAAGTTCAGGATATGGACCCGCCCCACCGAGGTCGTCGCCGCGCCCACCAAGGCCGACGCGCCAGCGCTGGAGAAGGCGGTCTACTTCTACTTCGATCAGCTCAAGGTTCTCACTGACACCTTCGAGACGCTATTCGACGGCGACACCTTGATGGATGCCAAGGTCATCGAGGATATCTGGGGCGCCTCCGGCGCATCCAAATAAGGGGAGACCATGAAAAAGATAATCACCGTCCTGCTGGCCGCGTCGGCCCTCTCCGCGGCCTTCGCGCAGGAGACCGTAGGCAGCCCGAACCCGGCCGCCATCGGCATCGATACCGCCCAGCAGAAGCTCCAGACGGTTACCGTCGACAAATTCGAGTCGGCCGGCTTCTGGAACGTCTACATCTCCCCGGACGAGGGCGTGGCCAGCGGCCGCCTCTTCGTAGGCGGGCCGGCCGCCAAGGCCGACGAGCCCAAGCCCGAGGAGCGCTACGTCGGGATCGACCCCAAGGTAGCCGACGTCCACACCTACGGTACCAAGATCGAGTTCTTCAAGCGCGGCTACAACACGGTCTACGTGCTGGCGCAGAAGCCCATCCCGATCGAGGGCATCTCCAAGACCATATCGGTCTGGGTCGTAGGCAGGAACTACAACCACACGATCAAGATCATCGTCTCGGACTTCTTCAACAACCAGTTCGAGCTCACCATGGGTAAGCTTAACTTCCAGGGCTGGAAGAAGCTGTCCGTGGCCATACCGCCGCAGAATCCCGACGGCATGACCGGCATCATCCAGCGCAACTACCACTATAACAACCAGATGGGCCTCAAGGTCGTCGGCTTCAAGATCGAGTGCGATCCCATGGAGTCCTACGGCACCTACTACGCCTACTTCGACGACCTGCGAGCCGTTACCGACCTCTTCGCCGAGGACAGCCGCGATCCCGACGACATGGCCGACGGCTGGTAATCGACTCCGCTCTCGTACCTTCCCGCTATTCAAGTACTAGGGCCTTCCGCAAGGAAGGCCCCTTTCTTTGAGGATAAGGCGTTCGCCCACTCGGCTCTACTCATCCGCCGGCCTATAAGCGGTGGCACCGGACCTCGTATCCTCTCGAGTGTTTAAACCAGGAAGCGGTCGGCGGCCTCCGTGACCTCCGCTATCATCTCCCTGTTGCGTACCGATAGCTCTATGGTCTCCGCCACGGCCTGGTTAATCTCCGCCGTCCCCTTGCTGGCCTCGTCGGCGTTCTGAACGACTACGGCGTTGGTCTCCTCGAGCCTTCGGAGCTCGTCGAGCATGGCCTGGTTGCCCGCGGCTATGCGGCCGGAGTTAGCTGACAGCTCGCCGGCCAGGCCCTTGAGGCGGGAGAGCGCTCCTAGGACGTCCTTGCCGCCCTCCCGCTGCTCCGCCATGGCCCTGGCTATCTCGCCCGCAGAGAGGCCGAGCGACTCGGCCCGTTCGAGTATGCCCCCGAGCGCCTTGACGGCCGAAACCGACGATACCTTGACGCCCTCGATTGCCTCGGAAACCTTGCCGAGGTCGCTCGCGATGTCCTTGGCCTGCACGGTCGACTTGGCCGCGAGCTTGCGGATCTCGTCGGCGACCACGGAGAAGCCCTTTCCCGCGGTCCCGGCGTGCGCGGCCTCTATGGCCGCGTTCATGGCCAGGAGGCTCGTGCGGTCGGCTATGTCCGATATGACCAGGGTCGCCGCCCCGAGGCTCTCCGAATAGCGGACTATGGATTCGACGGCCCTGCTGACCTCGTCCAGCCTCGCCTGCCCGGCCGTACCCTCCACCGCCAAGGCCTTCTGCGCCGTCGAAACGCCGTCCGCGTGGGTGGCGACGAGGTCGACGCTGCGAAGGATCTGCTCGACCGAGGCGGAGGAACGACCTATGGCGTCCGTCTGCTCGCCTATCTTGGCCGCGAGGGCCTCGACGTTGCGCGCTAGCTCGCCGATCGAGGCCGAGACGCGCCCTACGGCCTCCGACTGATAGCCTATCTGGCTCCTCGTACTATCCATGTTCGCGTTGATCTCGACCACGGCGGCGCCGGTCTCCGACATCGTCGAGGCCAGCTCCTGCCCCGTCTGCTCCAGGGCCGCGACGCGCTCCTTGACTATGCCGATGAGCGAGCGTAGCTCGCCCACGAGGCCGTCGACGGAACGAGCCACCGTCGCTATCTCGTTCCTGCCCTCGAGCCCCGAGCTACGGGTAAGGTCGCCGGAGCCCACGTGGGCGACGTAGGCCGACAGCGAGGCCATGGGACTCGAGATGCTCCGCACGATGAGGTAGGCCGCGATACCCGTTAGCGCCATGGCGACGAGGGCAGCTAGCGCCTGCCAGGCGCGCGTCATGCCGACCATTGCTATGGCCTCGTCGGTACGCCTGGCGCCGCGGGCGCTCACGAGGTCGGACAGCAGCCCGAGGTCGTCGGACAGCGGCTGGAAGTAGGCTTCGACCTCGCCGAGGGCCTCGAAGGCGCCCCGGGGATTGTCGCTGACGAGCTCGGCCGCGGGCCTGGCCACGAGGGTGTAGAGCACGAAGCTCTCCTCGAGGCTGGAGATGATGGCCCGTTCCTCCTCGCCCGCCTCCTTGACCGAGCCGAGCTCCAGCATGGCCGCCTCGACGGCGTCCAGGTCCTTACCCAGGCTCGCGACGGCCTCCATGGTACGTCCGGTATCGCCGCTCAGGCCCAGCGCCACGGTCTGGTTCAGGCGGGACGCGACGCGGAGCGAGGCGCGCTCGAGCGAGAGGGCCAAGCGCGAGAGTTCCGTCTCCTCGCGCTGGGCGACGAGCCCGGAGCTTAGAGCGAATAGGCCCCGGTTCGCGACGAGCATAATGGCGCCGAAGCCGAGGGCTACGCAGGCGATGAGTATGATGAGCTTAGCGGGTAACCTGAGATCGGAATGCAGGGCGTTCCTAGCCATGAGAAGCCTCCGGAGTTGGTATGGAACGTTTTGTATGTATGAAGCCCAGCGCCAGGGGCGCTAAGGCGCAGATCAAGGCGACGATCGATGCACCCGCGTTCGTCCGCCGCTCGAAGTAGACGTCTCCCTCGCCGGGTCCCGGCATGGGTACGGGATCGAAGGGCAGGCCGCTCTCCATCGCGAGCCTTCGTACGTTGAGCAGGTTGATGACGGGTACGCCGCGCGCCGCGTACTCGTAGACGAGGCCCCGGTCGGGAGTCGCGGGAATACGGGGCGGATCGATCACGAGCCCCTGGGGAAAGTCGAGCGTATAGGCGGACGTACCGCTATTGGGGCTGGCCCCGCCTATGTTTACGAAGCAGGCCACGCCGCCCGGGCCCGCGGCCTCGTCGTACAGCCTGAGCCGGGCCGCGATGCTTTCCGGTACGCTCGGGGGGCTCAGCCGCAGGTAGGCGACGCCAGAGTCCCGGGCGAGGCCGTCTATGACGCTCCCCGAGTCCTCGAAGAGAGCGTTGCCGCCCGCGTCGCCGTCTCCGCCGGGAGACACGGCCAGGAGCGCTGGGCTGGCGAGGCCCGCCTCCGCCAGGACGCGCATGAATGACGTTATAGGGAATTCTGGCCTCGTGGCTCCGTACATCGACGCGCCGAACGAGGAGATGACGAGGGCTCGCAGCCCGAGCTCCTCGGCGGCGCAGAGGGTGGCTACGAGCAGAGCCGGGAACGAGCCCGAGGCCCCTATCGCGACGGCGTCGCCCCGCCGGCAGCCGGCCGCCTCGAGGTAACGCACCATGGCGGCGGCGAAGTTAGGGTTGGCGGTCGTACGCTTGGCCTCGACGTCGCCGAGCGTCGTCGTAAGGGCGGTCCACTCCGGTCCTACGTAGTAGGTAGCGTTTGGATCGTCGGCGGCCTCTAGCGCTATGCAGCGGCGTAGCATCTCGCCGCGGACGGCCTCCCCGGCGGCGGCCATCCTGCGAGCGGCCGCCAGGGCGACATCGCTCTTCTCGTAGGGCCGCCGCTCGCCGACGCCGCCGACCAGCGCCAGGCTCGCTACGGCCAGTCCGAGCGAGGCCAGGAGATAGCCGAGGGGAATGCGCGCAGGCGGCGACAGGCGCGGCTTTCGGTTCATAGGGCGGCTACCGCCATGAGGGCGAGCCGTACGAGGAGGGCGCAGAGAACGGTAACTATCGTCGTCTTGGCCACGCCCTGCTTGAGCATGTCGTTGGCTATGAGGCCCGGTATGATATAGCCTATGAGCCTCGCGTCCTGGCCGACGGCTACCGTGGCGAAGAGGAAACCGTCGGCGAGCCAGGTTCCCGCCAGGCTCAGGAGCATGGCCGCCATGAAGCGCCTCCGGCCGTAGATGACGAGGAAGCGCTGCGCCAGCCTGACCGCGGCGGCTATGATCGCCGAGAATAGCAGCGTGGCGACGATGCGTAGCGGCTGGTCGACGAAGAAGGCCAGGTAGCCGGGCGAGACGAGGCCGCCCGCGGAGAGCCCGAGGAATTCGCTAGCCAGGAAACCTATAATGACGCTGAGGCCTATGGACTCCCGGAGCATCGAGCCTCCCCTTCCGTCGGTTCGCGGGCGCAGAACGCCGTGAGCGCCTCGCCGAAGCCGTGATAGTTGCCGGCGCAGAGAAGGGCGTAGGAGCCCCCGACGCGTTCGGCTATCCGCCTTAGGGCGCCTGCCGCTCCGCTATCCGCCGAGGCCTCTCCCGACCGCGTCCCGGCCGGGCCCGGATAGCCTCGCCCGAGGGCGAGCGTCTCGACGCCCGAGCGTCCTAGCGCCCGGGCGACCTTGCGCGGATAGTCGCCGGCCGCGGCAACGAGCCTGAGCCCGTCGAGCCGGGCCGGTAGCCGGGCGAATTCGGCTATTCGGTACTCGCGATCGGCTCGATTATTAAAAAGTAGCACGAGCGGCAGGCCGTCGCCGATGCCAGCCCGGGCCTCTCGCCAGACCGCCAGGGTCGACTCCACGTCGTTGGCGGCGAAGGCGTTCACCACGTAGGCGCGCTCTCCGCTCGTTCCGCCCATGCCAGGGGCGCATCCGACTACCGTCACGGGCGCCGCGACGCCGCTGTCCGGCCTGGCCTTTCGCATGCCTCGAAGGGCCGTCCCGCGGTCGACGCCGAGGATCTCGGCGACCTTGAGCGCCAGGGCCAGGTTGTCGGCGTGTACCGCGTACGAGAAGCCTCGCGGCTCGCTAGCCGGGAGCGCCTCGCCGCTAACGATCACGGCATCCCTCCGGTAGGTCGCCATGCGCGGCTCGGCCGTCACGAGGATACAGTCGGCGGGAACCGACAGCGCCAGCACCTCGGCCGTCCGTTCGGGGGTCGAGCCTATCTCGTCGATATGGTCGACGCGGGCGTTAGTGACCACGGTCAGGGTCGGACGAACGAAGTGGCGGGCCATGGCCTCCTGGGACTCGGGTCGCAGGGCCATGCATTCGACGACCGTCGCTCGGGCGCCAAGGGCGGCCGCCTCCCGGGCGAAGGACTTCTGCTCGGTCAGGCGGGCCCCGAACGGCCGTCGTACCGGCTTCTCCGTCCCGTCCAGGCCGATGATCCTGGCGGCGGAGCCCGTGGTCTTGGCCAGCGTCGGTACGCCGGCCTCCCTGAGCGCCGCCGCCACTAGCCGCGTCACCGTAGACTTGCCCCTCGTGCCGTTGACGAGCACCCTCACGGGCACGGCGCGCAGGTCTCGCCTGAGGCGGAGGCTCTCGAGGGCGGCCATGGCGACGAGGGCCAGGCCCAGTACAAGGACTACGGGCAAGCGCGGCTCCAGGGATTCGGGCGGCCCCCCTTAACGAGGTACCCTGCCCGTCGGCTATGCGCCGGGCAGGGTACCTGAATCTAGGAGAACCGTCTAGGGTTTACTTCTTCTCTTCGACGGGGCGGACGGGGGCGGCGTTAGTGATATCCTTCCACCACTTGGGGGCGGGGATATCCTTGTACACGTCCTTGGTCCACATGAAGCGGGAGTAGATCCTGTCGCCGAGGGCGAGCCAGTCCTTCTGCCACGCCACGGCGTTGTCGAAGGAGTAGTCGGTGATGAGCTTCACGGCCTTCGCGGTCTGCTTCTTGGCTATGAGGTCGGCGGCCTGCTTCTGGATCTCGTCCACCTTCTTGTACTGCTCGGCCATGCGGGCGTCGCGTACCTCGCGGATCATGGGCATGGCCCTCTCGTAGCAGAGGCGAGCGTTCTGCTGCACGTAGGAGGCGGTCCACCAGCCGGAGCCGCGGTCCATGGTCTCGTAGCGGCTACCCGTGTTGTAGAGGGCGGGGAGCCTGGTCGCCGAGGGCCAGAGCGGGGTGATGTAGGTGCTGTTGGGGGCGCCGTAGCCGTACCACACGAGGCACTTGGCTTCCTCGGGAAGCCAGCCCTTGATGTTGGCTATCATGACGTAGCAGGTGCGGAACAGGTTGATCGAGCGCTCCTTGTGGTAGGCGTCGATCGGGTCGCCGTAGGGACCGGCCAGGGGCTGGCGGGAGAGGTCGTACTCGGTTCCCTGGTAGTAGTCGCCCTTGAGCTCGAAGACGTCCTGGACGGACAGCTTGCGCTCGGGCACCACGTAGAGGGGGAAGACGTCGGCGTTCGGGTCCAGCTTGAGGGACGGGGCGACGAGGTCGAAGGCCCTCCACTCGCGGCGGGTGGTGTAGGTATCTCCCTTGGGGAAGGGAGCGTAGATGGCGGCGGGGGAGAAGGGCTCGCCGGAGGACTCGGACCACAGGCCGTTCTCGACGGCGAAGGACTTGAGGTTCGGGGAGTAGAGGTAGTTCTCCTTATCGTTGAAGTCTACCGCGTGGATCCTCGCGTGGTTGGCCGCCACGAAGAAGGCGTTCTTCGGCAGGCGCACGGCGCACCAGAGGTCGCGGCCGTAGAACTCGGCGATCCATATCTCGTTGCCGTCGGCGATGTTGATGGTCTCGCCGTCGTCCTTCCAGCCGAATTCCTCTACCAGGGCGCCCATGATGAGCACGGCTTCCTTGGCGGTCTTGGCGCGCTCCAAGGCTATGTCCTGGGCGTTCCAGCAGTCGATGACGCCGAGGTTCTTCCCGAAGAGCAGCTCCTTGGTCTTCTGGCGGAGGGGGGTGGACTTCCAATCGTAGCGGAAGGTCGCCTCGCCCATCGCCACGCCCTTGGCGTTGATGAAGGAGTAGCGGGAATGGAAGTAGGAATAGGTCTCGGCCGGCTGCGGGGTCTCGGCGACGAGCATGCCCTTGCCGTAGTCCTTGACCTTGGGATACTTGCCGTAGTCGCCGTAGTTGTGCGAATCGGTGACGATATCCCTCTTCGAGCCCTTAGGCCACTTCTGGCCGGGGATGTTCCAGAGGCGGAAGTCGGCGCCGGACGAGTCGTCGTTGTGCGTGACGATGGTCGATCCGTCGACGGTAGCCTCGGTGCCCACCGCTATGATGGTGCACGCGAGCGCGCTCTGGACGTTGACGGCGAACAACGCCGCGCCGAGCGCTAGGACCTTACCTAGTCTCTTCATGCTTCGCTCTCCTTGGTACTCAGGTTAAACCTGTATAACTACTCGGCCCGTAGGGGCCGAGCTAGGTCACGGGATACAGCCCCTATAGCTCGAATACGAGGGCCTTGTCGGCCTTCGACGGGTCGTGGAGGAAGGCGCCTATGCCCTTCTCCTTGAGCTCCTCGTAGCCGGGCCATGAGACGACGAGCTCCTTCTCGGGCATGAACTGGTTCATCTGGCCTATCACCTCGAGAGCGCCCGACAGGTGGCGGCCGCAGCGGTACCATAGCGGCGAGCCCTCCTCGTAGGTGTAGGGCACGTAGGTAAGGCCGTGCTTCGCGGCTACCGCCAGGAACTCGTCCTTGCCCTCGGTGAAGAGCTCCTCGGTCATGGGGCCCACGACGCGGTCGATGAAGGGCTCGGGCGTCTCCATGAGCACGGCCAGCGTGTCGGTATAATCGCCCCACTCGCGATGGGACAGGCCCTTGAGGCCCTTGGGCGACGACTCGCACTTCATGTCGAAGGTAGCGGCGGTCAGCATCATGGCCGCCATCATGGTGATGTCGAAGGAGCGCTCGTGGGCCACGTAGGTACCGACGACCGGGTACATGAGCGAGGCCTCGTGGGCGTCGATCGATATGTCGATCTTCTCCCGGCGGATGAGCTCGAGTATGGCGAACGACGCCCGCTCCGTCAGCGTGCCGTCGGGCCGGCCCGGGTAGGTCCGGTTCATGTTGCGGATATCCTGGTAGGCCAGGTTCTGCTTGGACGGGTAGTTGACGTAGGTGAAGGGATCGGGCCACTGGTCCAGGGGGTTGGTGCCGCGGTCGCCTATCCGGTATCGCTTCTGGCCGAACTCGGTCGGGATGTGGAAGTACTTGGGATAGGCGTTGGCCAGCATGCCGGTCGTCGACGCGGAGCGGTTGCCCTGCGGGATGACGAAGACCTTGCCCTTCTCTACCTTGATGTTCTCCATCATGATGTAGGCGGCCAGGCTCGTGGCCGGCTCGTACGGGTGCACGTTGGCCATGAAGAGCGCCGAGCCGCCGGGCACGCCCGAGTCGTACACGAAGATGGGCGTGTCCATCCAGGTACCCTTGAGGTTGCCGAGGTAGTCGCTCAGCATCTTGACCTCGGTCAGGCCGGGGGCGGACACGAAGGTTTCCTTATAATGCCTGAGCTCGTAGAACTCCCGGCCGGCCAGGAAGGCCAGCGCGAGGGCGACGGCCAGGAAGCCGGCGCGTAGGCCCGCCCGGGGCCCGAGCCGCGGCTTGGTCTCTATAGTACTCATCGACGTACCTCCGGTCATTTGATGAAGAGCACGCGCAACAGGAAGGGAATGACGCAGTAGGCGTAGACGATGTCGTAGGCCACCGTCTTCTTCGCGTCGCGCTTGAAGAGGTTCTTGACGAGGAAGAACCCGATGATACCCGCTATGACGAAGTACAGGATATGTATCACTTGCTCAAGGAATACCATGGCTACCACCTTACTTCAGGAACGAGAACGCGTTGGGCATGATGAGCATGACGAGCGCGAGCGCCCCGAGGAGGGCTACCGACGGTACGATCTGCTTGAGGAAGGACATGTACGAGCCCTGGAACCCTACGGTCTCGCAGCTGATGCGCCCTACTATCCTCGATGGGGGCAGGCAGTCGCCTATCGGGAAGATGAGGCTCAGCGCGGCGGCCACGACGGTCGTATCCATGCCGCGCGAGTTGAACATGAAGATGAGCGGCGTCCCGAGGATGATGGCCGAGCCGTAGGACAGCGCTCCCTGGGCGAAGGGGCAGAAGAACAGGGCCGTTATGAAGATAACGGCGAGCGGCAGCGTCACGAAGGTGATGCCTATGAGCCCGCGGACGCCGGTAGCCGCTATCACGTTGACCAGGGCGCCCACCGATATGACGGTGGCGACGAGCGGGAAGACCTGCTCCATCGTCTTGGCGACGACCCTATAGTAATCCTTGAACGTGACCCTGCTCGGGTTACAGAGTACCGCCGCGACGGTGGCCAGGAGGAACATGAGCGGTAGCCCCAGGACCGGCACGGAGAAGGGGAAATAGAGCGACACGAGGATGAGCGCCACGAGCACGACGAGCGGGCACAGGATGCGGAACCAGCCCATGTTGGCGGTCATCGGCGGTAGCTCCGCGAGGATCTTCTCCTTGCTAGCGCGCTTGGTACCCCTGCCGAGCAGGATGATGGTAAAGGCCCCCACGATGAGTATGGGTATCATGAGGAGCTTGCTGAAGCCGACGTAGGGCATGTTTGCCTGGGCCGTCATGAGCATCGTCCAGAGATTGATGGGCGGCGCCGCGGCGGACAGGATGGCGAAGACGAAGACGAAGGCCACGATGCGCTTGTCCGACAGGCCCATGTAGCGTAGCACCGTCGTCACGAGGGCGCCCATGACGAATATGGAGACGCTGCCGGCGCCGGTCAGGGCCCCGGGGATCAGCATGAAGACGGCCATGAAGACCATGAGGAGCCACTTGCTATTCACGGAAGCCACCAGCTTGCGCGTGATGGCGTTCATGGCCCCGGTGAACGAGTAGACGTTCACGAAGACCGAGGCGCATACGAAGAGTATGGCCAGGTCGAAGTTGGTGAAGAGCCCCTCGACGAGAATACGCACCGGGAAGCCCAGGCCTCCGGCGACGGCGCCGGCGACCGCCGCTATGACCATGGATAGCTCGGGCGACTTGAGCTTCCAGCTTGACAGGGTAAAGGCTACGACCATCACCCCGAGCACTATCGACGTTTGAAGAAACATGCGCTGTCCCTCTGCGCGCGGGCCCTAGGCGGACCCGCGCCCGGTGTTATTTCGTGAAGCTCTGCTTGCAGAGTTCCTTGAAGTCAATGGCGTTATCGATGATCGTGAGGGGGATCTTATGCTTTGCCTTGAGGGCGTCGAAGCGCTTGTCCTTGTTGGCGTCCTTGACGACTATCATCCAGTCGGCGTGCGGGCAGATGGCGTCGATGCAGCGCTCGTTGGGATTGCTCGCTATGGTCGATCGCTTATCCTTCTCGAGGAGCACGGCGACTATCGGAATCTTCTTGTCCTTGGCCGTCTTGACCATCTTCTCCAGGCGGGCGATCTCCTGGTCGATCGTGATGCCGGAGGCGCCGAGGCCCTTGTCCGACGAGCCTATGACGACCATGAGCACCTTGTAGGGGCGCTCGGCCAGGTCTGCCTCCAGGGGCTCGGCCTTGTACCAGAAATCGGCATCGAGCTCTATCGTCTTGGTCTGGGAGACCAGGAGCCGGGCCATCTTGCCGCCCGGGCCCTGCCCGGCGTTGGTGATCAGCATGGGCATGCCATACTTCTTGGGAGCGTCCCCCGAGGTACCCGCGAACGCGGCGCCGAGGGCTACCGTCGCCAGGCAGAGTACGCAGATGAGCTTTCGCATATAAGACTCCTTACGGTCGCTATGTTGAGGATCGCGGTAAGCATTACGCATGCCCCGATAGATAGCCGGGCGCCAAGAGGCGCGGGAATACGGTTCCCGCGCCTTTCGAACGCTCTTTCCATCCTCGAGGAACGCCAAAGAGAATCCTCGTGTCCGTCGACCGTTTTACCAGGTTCCTCAAAATCGCGATATTTTTTCTCTTATTTCTCTTGTATAATAAGTCCGGGGGTACGATGCCATGGATGCCCGCCGCCCTACATGCAGGATAGCAGTCATCGTTCTAGCGATCGTCGTCGCGAGCGCGTTAGCGCCCATGGTCGCTGGAGCCCAGGCTTCTAAGGACACGCTCAGCGACATCACCGCAGAGGCGATACGGCGCTGGTTCGACTACCGGGACCTCGATCTCTGGGGTGACGTATACGAGCGCTTCTTCCAGAAAGCCATGGCCTCGACAGACGGCGGTTATTCGGCCGTGGCTATAGGCTATGAGCTGGTATCGCGTTCCCGCGACTTCTATCAATCCGGCGGTACCGACGGGCTCTATGCCTCACTCGGTTATAGCATCAGGGGCATCGGCCCTTCCTGGCTCCGCCTGGATATCGACGCCTCGGCCTTCCTTAAGACTTCCATGATTGACACCAAGCTCTTCCCAGGCGGCGGCTTCCTCGCGCCCGTCGTAGATAACGTCGATGACGGCTACTACAAGCCGAGCTTCGTCCGGTATACGCTCGGTGCGAGCGCCCTGTTCCTCGGCGTTCTTCGCCTCGGGTATGACGCGATCGGTTATACCGAAGCCTATAAGGATTTTCTTGGAGGAGATCGGCTGTCGACTGACCTATCCGGTATATCGAGCCATCATGTTCGAGCGGATATCGTTCGCATAGACCGAGCTCTCGCGAGCCTGCCGTGGTTCTCTGCACTCGAGGGAGCGGCCCGCGAGGTAGTACGGCGATTCGCTTTCATGAACAAGCTGTTCCTCGCCGCCGACGGCCTACCCGTGGCTCTCGGCAGCGCGGTCTATACCGGGCTACCGATCCTACCGCTCGTGGGGGCTACCTGGCTACCTGCCCGCGAGGATCTGCTCGTAGACGCATCCTTCCTCGTTCCGCTGGGCTTCTCTACCTGCCTAGCCGATATCGGATTCTCTACGGCCGGTCGCTATGTCTATAAATGGTCGGTTATAATCGATTTCCTGGGAGCCGCCGTCTTCGGAGGCGAGGCGACGAGCGTCGCCTGCGAGCGCTTCATCGATGACCTGGACGCGGGAGACCTACAGGGAGGCAAATTCTTCATGGTCATGGGCCCCCGCCTATCGTTTTTCGATTATGGAGGAGAGGCCGAGGCGATCTTTCCCTACCGCGAAGACATATTCTTTAACCGAGGCTTCGACTTCGGCGTCACGGCCAAGCTCATGGTGCATTACGATAAAGGTTCACTCTCGCTCAATGGCGATATCGGCTTCGCTCCCATAGTCATGGGGATCTTTCCGGATAATGATTTCATGGAACATTTCTTCGCCAGGACCCTGCACGGCACCCTTAGCCTAACGTTTTTCTGGCGATAGAGCCTCGCTAAGCCTAGGGCTGCTTTATGACGAGGTCGTCCAAGGAGAAGCTTGCCGCGCCTCCGGACGCCTCGATGAAGAATGGATGTAGCAATGTACACTTGTCATAGCTCGTACCGGACTGCCGCCCGGCGAACCATGCGTCGCAGCTACCGTAGAGATCGTAATTCTCGTCCTCGTCCCAGGCGTCGCCATCTTCATCTCTATCCGGTCGTTCTTTCAGCCTAAGGCGTATCGTTTCCCAGGTACCGTAGCTCCGTAACGAGGCATACGAATCGGACTCGGGGAATTCTCGGCCGGCCGTGCTAAAGGCCGTAGACCGTTGCTTGAGTTCTATGGCATAGCGCAGCTCGTCATTAGGCCATATCTTAAGATAGTAATAGGAGAATAGCTCAAGGAAGAATACGCACCTGATGCTAGCGCCGGGAGCTAAGGCATTGATTCGTAGCCTAAAGGAAAGCTCGGTGCCGAGCGGTATGGATTCCTCCATGCCGTCCAAGGCGACGACGACGCGAGACAACGTCGAGGCCGTCGGGGCGAGCTCGACGGCCAGGTATTGGCCGGATCCATTCCCGTCTATGGACCAGGAGCCGCCAAGGTTCGTCAAGACGGAGAGCCTTGGAGAGAACGACTCGCTCTCGAAGCGTTCCTCTATGGCCGCTCCTCCGAAGGGCTCGACGCGGCAGGAGGCAACGATACATAGGCTGACGAAGGCCAATGCTAGTGATGAACGACTAGGCCGAAACTGCCGTATTGTCCCTGCCATGCTATCCCCCGTGGCCGTCCGCTTAGCTTCACAAAGAATGAAGCGACTATATCATTACATCATAGAACCATCGTTCCCTCGATACCTTTTCGCAATACCCGCCAAGGCATCATTGACGCCCCTGGAGCCTTACCCTAGAATCCTTACGACGCCATACCAGGGGACGCGGCAGAGCCTTTCTCGTAATACGGCTAATATGGCACGATCCTTGCATATAAAAAACAG